>NZ_LSIW01000094.1:0-20339 GCF_001556435.1 Streptococcus sp. CCH5-D3 | reverse complement strand
CAACTGCTGAACCAACAACATCAACAGATATCCAAGGTGCTACACAAACTGGTAAACCTGTATTCACCGAAGGTGACAGCCGTGTACCAATGAATGACGATGTTCCAGCAACATTTGACGATGGTTCAACTACGAAGACAGTTGAAGGCGTTGGTACTTATACTGTAGCCCCAGACGGAACAGTAACTTTCGTACCAGAGAAATCATTTGTCGGAACTGCACCAGCAGTAACAGTGGTTCGTGAAGATGTGAATGGAACAAAAGCCTCTGCAACCTACACGCCAACAGTAACTCCAGTTACTCCAACAGCGGAACCAGCAACATCTACAGATATCCAAGGTCAAACGCAAACAGGTAAACCAAGCTTCACGCCTGGTAACCCAAGTGTCCCAATGGATGATGATGTGCCTGCTACCTTTGAAGACGGCTCAACAACTAAAGTTATTCCAGGTGAAGGAACTTACACAGTTGCTCCAGATGGAACTGTAACCTTCGTCCCAGAAAAAGCATTCACCGGAACAGGTACAGGTGTGACCGTGAAACGTGTTGATAAGAATGGTACAGC
Source organism: Streptococcus sp. CCH5-D3 (assembly GCF_001556435.1). Classification (NCBI taxonomy): domain Bacteria; kingdom Bacillati; phylum Bacillota; class Bacilli; order Lactobacillales; family Streptococcaceae; genus Streptococcus; species Streptococcus sp. CCH5-D3. Next base: position 19,774 of record NZ_LSIW01000094.1, on the reverse strand, counting down.
CATTACAGCTACCTATACACCAACCGTAACTCCAGTTACACCAACTGCAGAATCAGTTACTTCAATTGGTAATAAGGGTCAAACGCAAACAGGTAAGCCAAGCTTCACTGAGGGCGATAGCCGTGTACCAATGAATAACCAAGTACCAGCTACCTTTGAAGATGGCTCAACAACTAAGACTGTTGCAGGTGTAGGAACTTACACAGTGGCAGCAGACGGAACAGTAACCTTCACACCAGAACCTGAATTTACCGGTACTGCACCAACAGTGACAGTAGTTCGTGAAGATGTGAACGGAACAAAAGCTTCCGCAACTTACACACCAACTGTTCTTCCAATCACTAAGTTTGTTGATAAAGAAGGTAAGGAAATCCCAGGATATCCTACAGTTGATGGTGAACAGCCAAAAGCTGAAATTCCAGGTTACCGCTTCGTAGAAACTAAGAAATTACCTAATGGTGATATCGAACATGTCTACGAGCAAGTAACGACGTCATACGTTGATGAAAATGGTACGCCAATCCCTGGTTATCCAACAGAAGATGGCCAACAACCTAAGAAAGAAATCCCAGGTTATGAATTTGTGAAGACAATTGTAGATGAAAATGGTAATACTCAACACATCTACAAACAAATTGTGACTCCAACACCAGTGCCGGATACAACTCCGACACCAGAGCCACAGCCAGCTCCACAAACAGAAGAGCCTAAGGCTCCAGTACTTCCAGAAACAAAAGAAGAAGCTCACTTTATCAATCCAAGTGATAAGACAGCTCAACTTCCAGAAACTGGTAGTGAGGATTCAAACCTTGCAATCTTTGGTTTGGCAAGTCTTCTAGCTGGATTTGGACTCTATGGCGGAAAACGACGCAAACGTTAAAATGATTTAACGGTCGTATAGGACATTAAGAATCCAGATTCCAATTAAAATAGACCTCATGGCATTTGCCATGGGGTCTATTTGTATGGGCTAGCCTGCTAATTTTTTTAAGTCGTCATGATTGACTTTACTCACTAGGAAGCGTAATCTAGACTTTAATTAAAGGATTAAAAGGAGGTCCCTCGATGATTGAAGTAACTTATTTAAATACTGCAAAGCAAGAAAAACACACTTCTTTTGAAGATTACAATGAATTTGTCAGAGCACAGCAAGCTTGTTGGATTGCCTTACCGGATTCAACGCCAGTCACTAAGGTGACCATAAACGGACATGATATTGGCTACAAAGGACAATATGGCGACCTTTACTTTTATATCATGAAGCTAGATTTGGCACAATATCAGTAATAATAGGAAAAAGAATCAGACATCGTGTTCTGATTCTTTTTCTTTGAGCAAGGTAATTTTTATAAATTAAGAATATTGCTAATTGACTGAAAATGACTTACAATAGAAAGGAAGAATTTATAGAAGGAGACACATATGAAAAACAAGCGTTTAATTTGGACTTTGGTTTTCTTAGCTATCTTGACGATCGGTTCTATTGGTACAGATCTTTTCAAAAAAGAGCACCAAGATGCTAATAAGGTCGTCAAAGTAGGAATCCTCCAGTTCGTGACTCACGATGCCCTGGATCAAATCGAGAAGGGAATTGAGGATGGTCTTAAGGAAGCTGGTTATAAGGGAGATAAGGTTAAAATCACCCTCCTAAATGCCGAAGGAGACCAGTCTAAAATTCAAACCATGTCTAAACAATTGGTCAATGACAAGAATGATGTCGTTATCGGTATTGCAACGCCAGCAGCACAAGGACTAGCGGCAGCTACCAAGGACATTCCAGTCATTATGGGAGCTATCTCAGACCCTGTTGGGGCCAAATTGGTTAAGGACCTCAAGCATCCAGAAGGCAATGTCACTGGTACCTCTAACCAAGTGCCGATTAAGCAGACAGTGGAATTGGTCAAATCATTGACACCAAATGCTAAGACAATTGGTATTCTCTACGCTTCAAGCGAGGATAATTCCAAATCACAGGTTGAGAGCTTTAAGAAATTCGCTGAAAAAGATGGCCTAAATGTGGTCGAGTACGCCGTACCGTCAACCAATGAAATCAATACAACCATGTCAGTCATGACTGGTAAAGTAGATGCCATCTGGACGCCTCAAGATAATACTATTGCTTCAGCCTTTTCAACAGTAATCTCATCAGCCAACCAAGCTAAGATTCCAGTTTATACGACAGTTGATACTATGGTGAAAGAAGGCGGTTTGGCCTCTGTAGCTCAAAGCCAGTATGAACTTGGAAAAGCCACAGCTCGTAGTGCTGTTAAGGTTCTTAAAGGTAAGAAAGTTAAGGATGTTCCAGTTGATGTTATTGATGATGGTACTCCAACGCTCAACCTTAAAGTTGCTCAAGACCTCAACATCACCATCCCTGACGATGTGCTTAAGCAGTCAGACATTGCTGTTAAAGCTGATAAATAAGGAGGACTTATGATTATTTCATCTATTTATCAGGGTCTTCTATACGGAATCTTAGGTCTTGGGATTTACATGACTTTCCGTATCTTGGATTTTCCTGATTTAACGACAGAAGGTTCCTTCCCCTTAGGTGGGGCAGTAGCAGTAACTCTTATGAACTTTGGTTGGAACCCAATTTTAGCAACCTTGGTTGCTGTTTTGGCCGGCTGTGGTGCTGGACTTGTGACTGGTCTCCTCTATACTAAGGGAGAAATTCCTACTATTTTGGCAGGGATTTTGGTCATGACTTCTCTTAACTCAGTCATGCTTATGATTATGGGAAGGGCCAACCTAGGACTTCTTGATATTAAGACTATTCAAGATTTACTTCCTTTCAGCAAGGACTACAACCTCTTGATTGTTGGTCTCATTGCTGTAACCATTGTTATCACTGCCTTGATTGCCTTTCTTAACACGCGCCTAGGTCAAGCATATATTGCCACAGGTGATAATAGAGACATGGCTAAATCTTTTGGTATCAACACAGACAATATGGAAGTGATGGGTCTTGTTATCTCAAACGGTATCATTGCCCTCTCAGGAGCCTTGATTAGCCAACAGGACGGTTATGCCGATGTTTCTAAAGGTATTGGTGTTATCGTCATTGGTCTTGCCAGCATCATCATTGGTGAGGTCCTCTATGCGACTAACTTGACTCTGTTGGAACGTTTGATTGCCATCTGTATTGGTTCAATCCTCTATCAGTTCCTTTTGACAGCAGTTATCGCTCTTGGCTTTAACACGAACTACCTCAAACTCTTTAGTGCGATCGTTCTGGCTATTTGCTTGATCTCGCCTGTCCTACGCCGAAAATTCTTTAAGGGGGTGACCTTATCACGATGACAGCTATTGTAGAACTTAAAGATGCGACTGTTAAGGTTAATAATGGTTTTGATACCGAAAAAACCATCCTGGACCATGTCAATCTTACCATTAGAGAAGGTGATTTTATTACCATTCTTGGTGGAAATGGTGCCGGAAAATCAACCCTCTTCAATGTCATTGCAGGGACCCTCATGTTGACCAGTGGTCATATTTTTATCATGGGTGAGGATGTTACGGCTCTGCCTGCTGAGAAACGTGCCAAGTACCTCTCACGGGTCTTCCAAGATCCTAAAATGGGAACAGCTCCTCGTATGACGGTTGCAGAAAATCTTTTGATTGCCAAATACCGTGGCGAAAAACGAGGTCTTAAATCACGCCAAATTCATCTCTACACAGAGGAATTTCAAGGTCTGATTGAACGTATCAGTAATGGTTTAGAAAAACACTTAGATACACCAGCAGGTCTCCTCTCAGGGGGTCAGCGTCAGGCACTCAGTCTTTTGATGGCGACACTTAAACGTCCTGAGCTCTTGCTCTTAGACGAACACACCGCAGCCTTGGATCCTAAGACAAGTGTGGCTCTCATGGAGTTGACCGATGAGTTTGTGACGGGTGACCACTTGACAGCCTTGATGATTACTCACCATATGGAAGATGCCCTTAAATACGGAAATCGTCTTATCGTTATGAAGGATGGTCAAATCATTAAAGACCTTACCAAGGAAGAAAAAGGTCAATTGGATATCACAGACTACTACGCTATGTTTGAGTAACTCTCGTCTGACTCTAAATTGTAAAATAAGCTAAAAAGTTGTATACTTAAAGAGTATGCAACTTTTTGTTGTGGCCTGTAAATCGACAAGGAGACTGTTCGCACGAACGTTCAGCTTCTTGGACCGTCTGTAAAAATAGGCTCTAGAAGAGAGTCAAACTAAAAAGGAGAAAAACAAGCATGAGCGATATTAAAATTATTGCCCTAGGTGGAGTACGTGAAAATGCTAAGAACCTCTATATTGTTGAGATTAACGACTCTATCTTTATCTTGGATGCTGGTCTAAAGTATCCTGAAAATGAACAACTAGGTGTTGACTTTGTCATTCCTAACTTAGATTACTTGATTGAAAATAGAGATCGTATCGAAGGGATTTTCTTGACGCATGGACATGCCGATGCCATTGGTGCCCTACCTTATATCTTACAAGAAGTCAAAGCACCAGTTTTTGGATCATCACTCACAATTGAGTTGGCTAAGCTTTTTGTGAAGAATGCTGGCGTTAAGAAATTCAATAATTTCCATGTTATTGACGCAGAAACTGAAATTGAATTTGAGAATGCTGAAGTTTCATTCTTCAAAACAACGCACTCTATTCCAGAATCAATGGGGATTGTTCTTGGAACTGACCAAGGTAATATTGTCTATACTGGTGACTTCAAATTTGACCAAGCTGCCCGTCCTTACTACAAAACTGATTTAGGTCGTTTGGCTGAAATCGGACGCGAAGGTGTTTTGGCCCTCTTGTCAGACTCAGCAAATGCGACAAGTACTGAACAAACAGCTTCGGAAGCAGAAGTTGGTCAAGAAATTGACCAAGTCATTGCCGATGCAGAAGGACGTGTTATTGTTGCTGCAGTTGCCTCAAACTTGGTACGTATTCAACAAGTCTTCGATTCAGCTGCTGATCATGGACGTCGCGTTGTTCTTACTGGTTTTGACGTTGAAAATATTGTCCGCACAGCCATTCGTCTCAAAAAATTGACTGTGGAGCATGAAAAACTTATTGTCAAACCAAAAGACATGAACAAGTTTGAAGACCACGAGTTGATTATCCTTGAAAATGGTCGTATGGGTGAACCAATCGATGGTCTCCAAAAGATGGCTGTTGGTCGTCACCGTTACGTTCAAATTAAGGATGGAGATCTGGTTTATATCGTAACAACTCCAAGCATTGCTAAAGAAGCTGTAGTGGCACGTGTCAACAACGCTATCTATAAGGCTGGTGGAACTGTTAAGATGATTACGCAGAGCCTTCGTGTATCTGGACATGCCAATGCTCGTGAACTTCAATTGATGATTAATCTCCTTCGTCCACAGTATCTCTTCCCTGTCCAAGGTGAGTACCGTGACCTTCAAGCCCATGCAGAGTTAGCCTTGGAAGTTGGTATTCTTCCAGAAAATATTTATATCGTTAAACGCGGTGATATCATGCATTTGTCTGAAGATCAAGGTTTCCTTCATGAAGGAGCTGTTCCAGCTGGTGATGTGATGATCGACGGTAATGCCATTGGTGATGTGGGTAATATCGTCCTTCGTGACCGCAAGGTCTTGTCTGAAGATGGTATCTTTATCGTAGCTATCACTGTGAACAAGAAGGAACGTAAGATTGTCTCTAAAGCGCGTGTGAATACACGTGGGTTCGTCTATGTTAAGAAGAGCCGTGACATTCTACGTGAGGCTGCTGACATTGTCAATGCTACCGTTGAAAATTACTTGGCAGGAGACAGCTTCGATTGGGGTGAACTTAAAGGGGCTGTCCGAGACGATGTAGCTAAGTTCCTCTTTGACCAAACTAAACGTCGCCCAGCGATTCTTCCGGTAGTCATGGAAGTACGTTAATCATTGATGTTACAATAAGGGTGTGAGCGTCTTGCTTGCATTCATCGAAATAGAGGTAAATCTCAACAAGATTTTCTTCTTAAAGCAGAAGCTGGGATACCCCAGCTTTTCTGACATTTAGAAAGGAAAATACAATGGCTTTTTTTCAAATTGAATACTCTTCAGATGTTCTAGGACAGTACCGTCAAGTAGATGTCATTTATCCAGACCGCGACCAGATTGCTGAAACGGAAAGTGATACGGACATTCCGGTTCTCTATCTCCTTCATGGCATGGGGGGCAATCATAATTCTTGGGCCTTTCGTACCAATATTCAGCGTCTCCTTCGTAAGACTAATCTTATCGTTATTATGCCTAACTCTGAAAATGGATGGTATACAAATACCAAATACGGTGTTAAGTATTACGATGCCATTGCAAAGGAGCTTCCTCAAGTCATGCAACGTTTCTTCCCAAGTATGACTAAGAAGCGTGAAAAGACTTTTATCGCTGGACTTTCTATGGGCGGCTATGGGTCTTTCAAACTCGCCTTAACGACAAATAACTTTGCTTGTGCGGGTTCCTTCTCTGGTGCCCTTGGATTATCAGTGGAGATGATTACTGATGAAACGAGTGAGTCTAAGGAATACTGGCAAGGTGTCTTTGGAGATTTAGAAGGAAAAGACATTGTGCAGCATAAACTGGTCAATCTAGCCAAACAACATGACAAGAAAACCAAATTCTTTGCCTGGTGTGGTCTTGAGGATTTCCTTTTTGACTCTCAAAACAAAGCAGTAGCTGATTTGAAAGCTCTTGGTTTGGACATTGACTACCGCACGGACCATGGAAGACATGAATGGTATTATTGGGAAAAACAACTAGAAGCCTACTTAGAATGGTTACCTATTGATTACGTTAAAGAAGAACGTTTGTCTTAATAGGTCAAGTTTGTAACATCTTATCAAAGAGATGATAAAAGCTTAAATTGATATTTTTTACTTGTCAGAACTATTAGAGCTTGATATACTAAGGGAAGTTTCGAAAAGGAGGCTCAATAATGAAAAAATTATTCAGAGTAATCTTCTATATTCCTAAACTTCTTTTACAATTTATTTGGAATCTTATTTGGGCTATATTTAAACTTGCCCTAGTGCTAGCCCTCATTGGGTATGGACTCGTCTACTATGCCAATAACTCTTCAAGTACCTTAGCCACAAATATTAACCAAGCCTTTCATCAAGTAGAGCTAGGGTTTAGTGGTACCAGTACTAGTGACGTTGAGAAAGTTGTCTCTAACCTATCAACGACAGATACTATTCCAGAGTCTAACGGAGCTAGATGGGCGCAAAATACAGCTAGCATATATATACAATCTACAGACGAAACCTTGGTAGCCGCCTATAAGGAAGCTATCACCAACTGGAATAACACGGGTGCTTTCATCTTTACTTTAACTGATGATGCCTCAACGGCTGACATTGTTGCGACAGACTATTCCGATGCGAATTCACAGGCAGCAGGTTTAGCAGATAGTCAAACCAATGTTTTGACCAATCGCATCACTCATGTGGATGTAAAGTTAAATCGTTACTTCCTCTTGAATAGTGATTTTGGTTATACTCACAAGCGTATCGTTAATACGGCTGAACACGAATTGGGACATGCTATTGGCTTAGATCATGATGACTCTAAGACATCCGTTATGCAATCCGCTGGATCTTATTACGGGATTCAACAGGTGGATATTGATACGGTCCATGCTCTTTATGCTAATTAAGGAGGGGCTGTCATGCGCTATTTGAAACGCCTTGCTAGACGTTACCCCATGCAAACCTTCCTTTTTCTTTTCAATGCTGGGGTCTTTACTTGGTTGCAAACAACAGGAACCATGATTGCCAATCGTTTGGGCTTATCAGGTGATGGCATTTGGATTTATATTCCCACTTGGGTAAAAACGCTGACTAGTCATTCCATAGAGAGTATTCAAACTCTTTACAGTGCTTCTGGATGGAGTTGGCTAATCACCTCTATGCTTCTCACTTGGCTCTTGACTTTTCTTAGAGGTCTCATGAGAGCAGTGATTATCATTCTGTTAGTTGGTGTTGGCTTATGGCTAGTCTACCGACATTTTGAACTTTTACAAAATCTAAAACTGTCCTGATGGGCAGTTTTAGTTTCCTCTAACAAGTGACTTGGCTATCAAAACATAGACTATTTTCTGTAGATGAAATGAGATAGTTCCTTTAATAATTTCAGAACGAGCTGTAGACAAGACTTTTCGTTGTGAGAAAAGTGCCTAAAGTTTAAAAGCTTTAGGCACTCGGAAGTTTTGAGACACTAGGCTCAAAACTTAGCTATGGAATTCCGAAGGAAGTCGCTAGCGTCCGCACTCACCTAAGAAAAGTCTAAAAAGAAGAATTAATGTCAATTTAAAACTGTCAATCAGGGCAGTTTTTTGAGTTATTAGGTCATTTATTTTCTGAAGAAATATGATATAATATAGCTAATTTATTATTTTGGAGGACATTATGGCTTTAGCAAAAATCGTTTATGCCAGTATGACCGGTAACACGGAAGAAATCGCAGATATCGTTGCCAAAAAATTGGAAGAATTGGGTCACACTGTAGATGTAGACGAGTGTACAACGGTTGATGCCGCTGATTTTGAAGATGCGGACGTCTGTATTGTAGCGACTTACACTTATGGTGATGGTGAGTTGCCAGATGAAATCGTTGACTTTTACGAAGATTTGGCTGATCTCGATTTGTCAGGTAAAATCTTTGGTGTTGTAGGTTCAGGAGATACTTTCTACGATTATTTCTGTCACTCAGTTGATGAATTTGAAAATCAATTCACCTTCACAGGGGCGACTAAAGGAGCAGATAGTGTCAAGGTTGATCTTTCTGCTGAAGATGAAGATATCGAGAACCTCGAAGTTTTCGCTGAAAAAATTTCAGAAGCATTAGCATAAAAAAAGCAGAGTAAAGTCTGCTTTTATTGTAGTCAAAAATGGAGTTTTTATGAATGAAATAGAAAGAGATTTTAGGACGCAATCTCAACATCTCCTTTGGTCCGTTTGGCGAGGGCTCTTAGTGGGGGGGACGGCAGGAGCAGTGGTCAGCCTTTTTCGCTGGTTAATTGCCAAAGGGGCCGCATTTTCTGTAGCTATATACAAAGACGCCCTTCATAATCCACTTCTGATTTTGGGAATTGTCCTGGTTAATCTCTTGATTGCACTTTTTATTGGTTACCTTATTAAGCAGGAAAAAGACATCAAGGGCTCAGGAATTCCCCATGTTGAAGGGGAACTGATGGGGCTCTTACATCCGTCTTGGTGGTCAGTGTTATGGCGTAAGTTCCTGGGTGGAGTTCTTGGGATTTCAATGGGACTTATGCTGGGACGTGAGGGCCCTAGTATTCAACTAGGCGCCATGACTGCTAAGGGCTTAGCTGAGAGTCTCAAGCTCTCTGCACGCGAAAAGCGCGTCTTGATTGCTGCAGGAGCGGCAGCAGGGTTATCGGCTGCCTTTAATGCCCCGATTGCCGGTCTTTTGTTTGTTGTCGAAGAAGTCTATCATCATTTCTCGCGTCATGTTTGGGTGACAGCTTTAACGGCATCTTTAGTGGCTAATGCTGTTTCCTTACGGATCTTTGGTCAGGTTCCGGTTCTTGCTATGACAGAAAAATTACCCGTATTTCCTTTGAAAGATTATTGGATTCTTATTGTCTTGGGGATTTTTCTAGGTGTGCTTGGATACGGTTATGAGTGGGTTGTCTTACGTATTGGTAAGGTCTACCAAGGGTTAGGAAAAATTTTCCACTTGCCATCTCATTTTCATGGCCTTCTGGCAGTTCTGTTTATCATTCCTATAGGCCTCTATTTTCCATATCTTTTAGGTGGTGGGAATGAATTGATTCTTGCCCTAAATGGTTTACATCCTGCTCTAACTGTGGCCATCCTCTATTTGGCCATTCGATTTATTTGGAGTATGTTGTCCTTTGGTTCAGGTTTTCCTGGTGGGATTTTCTTGCCGATTTTGACTTTAGGTGCTCTTTCTGGTAGCGTCTTTGCGGCAGCTTTTGAAAATCTAGGATTCTTACAAGTCAGTCAGTTCCCTATTTTTATCATTCTTGGTATGGCTGGTTATTTCGGTGCGGTATCCAAGGCACCGCTAACTGCTATGATTTTAGTGACTGAGATGGTGGGTGACCTTCACCAATTGATGACAATTGGAGTTGTGACCCTGATTGCCTATCTTGTCATGGATTTCATGGGAGGAGAACCCGTCTATGAAGCCATGCTTCACAATCTGATTGCCCACGAACCAAAACAAGTTGATAATATACCGACGATGATTGATTTACCAGTTACAGATAGTTTAGCTGGTCGATTGGTTAAGGATTTAACCTTACCTGACGGGGTTTTGATTTCCACTCAGATTTTTCAAGACCAGTCTGAGGTTGTTCATGGAGACACACGTCTAAAAGCAGGAGCAACCTTATATTTGGTTGTTAATGAAAGTAATATCAGTCAGGTAAGAAAACTCTTTTTATAAGCAATTCAATGGCTTGAGGCTCTTTTGTCCTCAGGTCATTTTTGTTATAATGAAGAGAAAAAAGGAGGTCAGTATGGACTTAAATGAGATTCGCCAACAGATTGACACCGTTGATAATGAGATTGTGGCTTTGTTGGAAGAACGTATGAAATTGGTAACTCGAGTAAGTGCTTATAAACAACGCACCGGAAAGGCGATTTATGATCCCGAACGAGAGCAGGCCCTGTTAGACAAGGTAGGCGCTAGTGTCCTTAATCCCGAATATAAAGAAGCTATCGTCGCAAGTTTTGCGGATATTATGAAGCGTTCACGCATTTATCAAGCAAGTAAGCTGGAAAAAAGTAGGTATCTAGAATGAAAGTAAAACAATTAAGTGATAGTCAAGGTCTTTCTTACTTACATTTAGTAATGTTAAGTCTTTATGCAATCTTGTTAGGGGTGCTGGTTGGACTGATTGATGCTGTTTTTGGGCGCGTGCTTATAGGACTCTCGGAATACCGTGACCAGCATATCTTTTATCTAGTCCCAGCACTTCCTTTAGCAGGCCTTTTGATAGTTTACCTTTACCAAAAGCTTGCTGGCAAGGCAGCACAGGGAATGGGCTTGATTTTCAAGGTAGGACATAATGAGGAGGATCAAGTCCCCCTAAGGTTAATTCCACTTGTGACTGTGACCACATGGCTGACCCACCTGTTCGGGGGATCTGCAGGTCGTGAGGGAGTTGCTGTTCAGCTCGGAGCCACAGTTTCCCATGCTTTTAGTCGCTATTTTAAGATCCCTAATGCTTCACGCATTTTCTTGACCATGGGGATGGCAGCTGGTTTTGGAGGGCTCTTTCAAACACCAATCGCTGCGACCTTCTTTGCTCTTGAGGTCTTGATCCTGGGACAGTTAAGCCTTCCAATTTTAGTACCAACTCTTATTGCATCTTTTGTGGCTAGTACAACAAGCCACCTTTTAGGTCTTGAAAAATTTAGTCACTTTGTATCCGATAGTTTGACTATTAACCTTGGGACCTTTGTTAAATTAGCTCTTTTAGGTCTGGTCTTTGGTCTAGCAGGAAATCTCTTTGCTTATCTCTTATCAGTAGCTAAAAAGAAAGTGGCAAGTCTGCTCCCAAATCCCTATTATCGTGTTCTATTAGGAAGTGTCGTCTTAACCTGTCTTCTTTTGATTTTGTGGAAGGGACGCTATACAGGTCTTGGCACGAATTTGATTGCTTTAAGTGTTGGTGGTGGTACCATTTATCCATTGGATTGGCTCTTGAAATTGCTCCTTACCGTCTTTACCTTATCTCTTGGTTTCCAAGGAGGGGAAGTAACTCCTTTGTTTGCCATCGGAGCAAGTCTTGGTGCTGTTTTAGCACCAGTTCTAGGCTTTCCAATTCCACTTGTAGCAGGTCTAGGCTATCTATCTGTCTTTGGTAGCAGTACCAATACCCTTTTAGCGCCTATTTTCATTGGCGTTGAAGTCTTTGGTCCCGCTAATGCAGTCCCTTACGCGATTGTCATGTCTTTTGCTTATCTCATCAATCATAAGACGAGCATATATGGACAACAAAAAATGCTAGAAATGCAATAAGATACTAGACATCCTGATAATTTTTTGATAAGATACTAAGAGTGTGTAATGGACACACAAAAATAACGGCTAATCCGCTGAGACACAGAAGTTGCTCTTAAGATTAGTAAGATAGGAGTATATAAAAATGAATCCATTGATCCAAAGTTTGACAGAAGGTCAACTTCGTACTGACATCCCATCATTCCGTCCTGGTGACACAGTTCGCGTTCACGCGAAAGTTGTCGAAGGAACTCGCGAACGTATCCAGATCTTTGAAGGTGTAGTTATTTCACGCAAAGGTCAAGGGATCTCAGAAATGTACACAGTTCGTAAAATTTCAAGCGGTATCGGTGTAGAACGTACTTTCCCAATCCACACTCCACGTGTTGAAAAGATTGAAGTTGTACGCTACGGTAAAGTCCGCCGTGCTAAACTTTACTACTTGCGTGCTTTGCAAGGTAAAGCTGCACGTATCAAAGAAATCCGTAAATAATTTACAGATTTCACATAAAAAATCTGTCCTCGTGGCAGATTTTTTCATAGGTCCTCTTAGTTAAATGGATATAACAACTCCCTCCTAAGGAGTCGTTGCTGGTTCGATTCCGGCAGGGGACATTTTTAAGTCTTTAACCAAGCGGTTTTAAAGCATTTTGTCCACATTTTTTTATCTTTTTATCATTATGTTCTTTTGGGGCTTGTAACGATAAGGTTTTAAGCTACTTTGCCCTAAATTTAAGCTAAATCTATTTGACGCCTATTGAACTATAGGTGTTTTTTTATAAGAAAAACCCTAGTCAGGATTAATCCTAACTAGGGCTCAAAATAGAATACAGATGATGTTAAGTATTCTGTTAACTCATTAATTGGAATTGGCAGTTGTATCTATACTTGATGAAGCTTGTGGGTACTCGTAAGGATTGTTATCAACGTCGTCAACCCACTCATTGCTCTGATCGGTTGATCTTGCGTGATTGCTTCCTCCACCAGCACCTGCGGCGAAGGCTGCATCGTGACCACCACCGCCTCCTCCGTTTGTGACATAGGAGCCATCTTCTGGTCCGCCCCAACCTCGTCCACCTTCAGCAGGCTTGGACTTTTCTTGATTTCCATCTTGGTGGGATGTTTGGTTGTTTTGTTTTTGATTTGCTCCTTGAACTGAAGGAGATGCTTGATCTTTATTTTCGTCTTTAGCATCTTTTTTTTCATCTTCTTTTGAAGTAGTAGTTGAAGATTTGGTCTTCTCTTTTTTATGAGATGAACTACTTTTTGATGAAAGGGTGTGAGAGATGTGATGTGTTTTTGCTGCAGGCTTTACAGGTTCTTTTAAATGTTTTGATAAAAAACCAAAGAGAAGGAAGAAAGCTAGCAAAGAGAAGGTAATGATATTATATTTTTTTCTTTTCAAATTTGGCTCCGTTCTCAGTCATAGATGAAGAGTAAAAATTACAGTAAAAAACCAGGTTTCCCTGGTCATTAGTTTTAGCGGCTTACACGACGGCGAGCTGCTTTTTTACGGTTTTCTTCGATGAAAGCCAATTTCTTTTCTTCTGGTTCGATAATGGTTTTCTTAACTGCGAAGACAGCACCTGCTACAGTAGCAGCAGTTCCGATAACGCCAGTAGCGACACCTTTAGCGAATGAATGTTTTTTAGCCATGAGACTATCCTCCGTATATGTTATAATATGCTTATATTATCTAAAAAAATATCTAGAATAGCAAGTGAAAACATTATGAAAACCAAACTTATTGTAGTGGCTGGACCTACTGCTGTGGGAAAAACGGCGCTTGGGATTAAATTGGCCCAGCGCTTTAATGGAGAAATTATTTCAGGAGATAGCCAGCAGGTTTACCGACAATTGAATATAGGAACCGCAAAGGCCACTCCTGAAGAGCAGGCTGCAGCAGTGCATCATCTGATTGATGTTCGCGATGTTGATGAGTCTTATTCAGCCTATGATTTTGTAACAGAGGCTGAGGCTACCATTACTGATATTGTTAGTCGTGGTAAGTTGCCTATTATAGTAGGAGGAACAGGTCTCTATCTACAAAGCCTTATAGAAGGGTATCATCTAGGGGGACAGGTAGACCAGAAACAGGTTTTAGCCTATCGCTCAGAATTAGAGCAATTATCTGATCAGGAACTTTTTGACAAAATCGATGACTTGGGTATTGAGATTAAGGAGATTAACAGACGTCGTGCCACTAGAGCACTTGAACTTCATCGTTTTTCGGAGAATCTTGAAAATACTGAGACGACTTATGAGCCCTTTCTTATCGGATTAGATGATGAACGCTCCTTGATTTATGACCGTATCAATACACGAGTGGACAAGATGGTTGAACTTGGACTCTTGGAAGAGGCTAAGTGGCTTTATGATAATTATCCTGACGCCCAGTCAGCTCGTGGAATAGGCTATAAGGAGTTGTTTCCTTATTTTGCTGGGAATCAGACCTTGGATGAAGCCTTGGAAAAACTTAAGCAAAATACGCGTCGATTTGCTAAACGTCAATTAACCTGGTTCAGAAATCGGATGACTGTTAAGTTTTATCAGATTTCTAGTCCAGAATATCCTGAAAATGTCATTCATGATCTTGAATTATTTTTAAATGAAAGGGAAGGAGAAAAGGTAGGTCAATCTTAGTTTTAAGGACCTATCTTTGATATAATGGTAGTTATGACTAACGAAGAAAAAAAATCAGCCTATGAAATAATGCTAGCTCAGGCTAAGGCAGTTTTTGCCAATGAAGACAATGCTCTGGCCAACTTTTCTAATGCCTCGGCTCTCTTGAATACAACTCTACCAAATTCTGTGTTTACAGGCTTCTACCTGATGGATAATATAAATAATGAGTTAATCCTTGGCCCTTTTCAAGGTAATGTTTCTTGTGTTCGAATTGACCTAGGTAAGGGTGTTTGTGGCCAGTCTGCAGCAGAAAATAGAACCTTAATTGTCGAAGATGTTACCAAACACGCTAATTACATCGCTTGTGATTCCGCTGCTCGAAGTGAAATTGTTGTACCAATGGTAAAAGATGGCAAATTAGTTGGTGTTCTCGATTTGGATTCTCACCAAGTAGGAGACTATAACGACGTAGACCAAGATTATCTTGAAGCATTTGTCAAAATTCTACTCGAGAAAACCGAGCTTACATTTGGAATGTTTGAGGTAAACTAATGTATCAAGCCTTATATCGTAAATACCGTAGTCAGACCTTTGGCGAAATGGTTGGTCAAAAAGTGATTTCAACCACGCTAAGACAGGCGGTAGAGTCAGGGAAAATTAGCCATGCCTATCTCTTTTCTGGGCCGCGTGGTACCGGTAAAACTAGTGCGGCGAAAATCTTTGCCAAGGCTATGAACTGTCCTAATCAAGTTGATGGGGAGCCATGTAATCACTGTGATATTTGTCGCGATATTACAAACGGTAGTCTCGAAGATGTTATAGAGATTGATGCGGCATCCAATAATGGTGTTGATGAGATTCGTGAAATTCGTGACAAATCGACCTATGCCCCAAGTCGTGCGACTTACAAGGTCTATATTATTGACGAAGTTCATATGCTCTCGACAGGTGCTTTCAATGCTCTTTTGAAGACTTTGGAAGAACCAACTGAAAATGTGGTTTTTATTCTAGCGACCACTGAATTACATAAGATTCCAGCAACTATCCTTTCTCGTGTCCAACGCTTTGAGTTTAAATCGATCAAACAGGGAGCGATTAAAGAGCACTTGGCTTCAATTCTGGAAAAAGAAGGACTGACCTTTGATGATGAGGCTTTGACTATTATTGCTCGTCGTGCAGAAGGTGGTATGCGTGATGCTTTGTCAATCTTAGACCAAGCACTGAGTCTGTCTCCTGACAATCATGTCAGCCAAACCGTAGCTGAAGAAATCACTGGTTCTATTGGTTTGACAGCCTTGGATAGTTTCGTCGCTAACATTCGCAATCAAGATACTACGCAAGCTTTATCAAATCTCGAAACCCTCTTTGATAATGGTAAGTCTATGAGCCGTTTTGCGACTGATCTCTTGGAGTATTTCCGTGATCTTTTGATTGTCAAAGCGGGCGGAGAGAACAGTCATCATAGTCCCCTTTTTGAAGAAAACCTTTCTCTAGAGCAAGACCGACTTTTCCAATTGATTGACTTGGTTACAAGTGCCTTGCCAGAAATTAAAACTGGAACACATCCTAAAATCTATGCGGAGATGCTAACTATAAAATTGTCAGAAACCCATAGTCAGATGTCACAAGAAATTCCAGGAAATTTACAAGAAGAGTTAGATAGTCTTCGTCGCGAAGTAGAAGGCCTACGTAAAGCTCTTAAAGAGGGTAAAGTCCAAGGAGAAGGAGTACCAACTCGAAAAGCCAAACCTGCTTATCAGTATAAGGTGGATCGTGAAAAGATTCTCACTATTATGCGTGAAACCATGGAAAATCCGCAGAAATCACGCCAATGTCTGGATGCCCTAAAGGCAACTTGGCCTGAAATCTTGGATTCTATTAGCCCACAAAATAGGGCCCTTTTGAATGGATCTGAGCCTGTATTGGCCAATCAGGAAAATGCCATCCTGGCTTTTAATGCTGCCTTCAATGCTGAACAGGTCATGAAACGCAGTGATCTCAATGATATGTTTGGCAATATCATGAGTTCAGCTGCCGGTTTCTCACCCAATATTATGGCTGTGCCAAAAGCAGAATTTGAAAAACTCCGAACAGAATTTGCACGAAGCCTCAAATCCAAGGAAGAATTAGAAAAAGAAGATCGTGAAGAATATATCCCACAAGAACTTGAATTTCTCTCTGATGTTGTAGAAATAGAGGACTAAAAAGTTCCAGTGGACCTTTTTAGGTCCGAGCCCAGAAATGAAAAAGCGAGGAAGTTCCAGTGGACCTTTTTAGGTCTAAGTCTAGAAATTAGATAGAGAGGCAACCCAGTATTATTTGTTTGATTGCTGAAGCTGATATTTGGAAGGTTTATCCTTGTAAAAATGAAAAGAGCCTAGACTGCTTGTCCTAGGCTCTATCTATTGATATAATAATCTTATGATTCCACAAATTTTGTTTATTACGCTTGAAACTATTTTTGAAACGGTTTGTTTTAATTACAGTTTACAGCACGGCTATTACTTTTTTACAGCCTTTTTTGGTTATTTATTGTTTCGTCGTCTTTGGACAACCTATGTTGTTTCACGCATTGCGCGTGCAGCCGACAAGTCTACCAAGAAGTAAGGCTCACTTCACCAGCACTCAGCCATTTTTCCTGACCATCATCAGTAAGAACGAGAAGTTGGCCCTTGTCGCCAATTTCTTTAGCAACACCAGTATAAGTCTTTCCAGCTTGTTCAAAGGTCACTTGTTTGTCTAAAACGAGGGACTTTTCTTTATAGACTTTAACCAAATCACTAGTTGGAATGGTTAAAAAGAGCTTCCAAATTTCTGAAATAAGCTGGTTTCGAGTGATGCTTGGTTTTTCAGAAGTAAAAAGGCTAGTGGCTTTATTGGCTAACTCTTTAGGAAAATCACTGATTGAGAAGTTAAGCCCAACCCCGATAATGACATCTGTGATGCGACCAGATTCGATAGAACTAATGGCTTCGGTAAGGATACCAGCCATTTTTTTGTTGTTGAGGTAAATGTCATTAACCCATTTGATTTCTGTATTGATACCGGTTAGACGCTGGATCGCTTTGACAATAGCTGCTGCCGCCATCATGGTATAAGGTGGTAAGTCGGCAAAATGACAGTTTGGCTTTAAGTGGATACTCATGTAGATACCACCTTGTGGAATGGCAAAGAAGTGACGATCAAATCGTCCTTTGGCCGCTTTTTGACTTGATGCCAGATAAAGTGCGGGCGTCGGATTATTCTTTTCCATGCCATGTTTAGCATCAAGTTGGGTAGAGTTAGAATCTGGATTAAAGTAGACTGGAATGTTAAGTTGTTTAGAAATGTCTTGAGGAAGAAGAATATCTCCCTTTTCTAAATAGTAGCCTTTCTTCCGTACACTTGTAATGTCAATTCCTTGTTCTTGAAGTGTTTGGATTGCCTTCCAAATGGCTGTCCGTGAGACACCAAGGCTTTTTGCCAAACTCTCTCCCGTCACAAAGTCAGGACTCTTCGATAAGATGTCATAAACGTGTTCATAAGTTTTCATATCCTAAGTATAATACAAAAGATGGTAAAATGCTCACTATAAATTATTGATAAGGCTTGATAATAAATAACTATATGACTAGACTGAAAAAACATGATATAATGGAAGGTAGTTATTAAGTCCCGATAAGGCAACAGTCATCCTAGGGTTGGCTGTTGGTTCTTTGTAACTTTTTAACGGCGTCTAGCTCTATTAGGAGTATAGCGTTTTACCTATTAGGAGACGGTCAAATCTGTTCTATCTAATACTATTTTTCATATTAAAAGGGGGACATTTTA
Source organism: Streptococcus sp. CCH5-D3 (assembly GCF_001556435.1). Taxonomy (NCBI): domain Bacteria; kingdom Bacillati; phylum Bacillota; class Bacilli; order Lactobacillales; family Streptococcaceae; genus Streptococcus; species Streptococcus sp. CCH5-D3. Next base: position 1,341 of record NZ_LSIW01000094.1, on the reverse strand, counting down.
TATGTCAGAACGTAAACTTTTCACGTCTGAATCTGTATCTGAGGGGCATCCAGATAAAATTGCAGACCAAATTTCAGATGCCATTCTTGATGCGATTTTAGCAGAGGATCCAGATGCACACGTTGCAGCAGAAACAGCTGTCTACACTGGTTCTGTCCACGTTTTCGGTGAAGTTTCTACAACAGCTTATGTGGACATTAACCGTGTGGTTCGTGATACTATCGCTGAAATTGGTTATAACAATGCAGAATACGGCTTTGCAGCAGAATCTGTTGGGGTTCACCCATCATTGATCGAACAATCTCCAGACATTGCTCAAGGTGTCAATGAATCACTTGAAGTTCGTGGAACTGGTGACCAAGATCCACTTGATCTTATCGGAGCTGGTGACCAAGGTTTGATGTTTGGTTTTGCTATCGATGAAACTCCAGAGTTTATGCCACTTCCAGTTAGCCTTTCACATAAATTGGTTAAAAAATTGGCAGATTTGCGTAAATCTGGTGAGATTTCATACCTTCGTCCGGATGCTAAATCTCAGGTTACTGTTGAGTATGATGAGAATGACCAACCAGTACGTGTTGATACAGTCGTTATCTCAACGCAACACGATCCTGAAGCAACTAATGATCAAATTCGTCAAGACGTCATTGAAAAAGTCATTAAAGCAGTTATTCCAGCCAAATACTTGGATGACGAGACAAAATTCTTTATCAACCCAACAGGTCGTTTTGTTATTGGAGGACCTCAAGGGGACTCTGGTTTGACTGGTCGTAAGATCATTGTTGATACTTATGGTGGCTACTCACGACACGGTGGTGGGGCCTTCTCAGGTAAGGATGCCACTAAGGTTGACCGTTCAGCTTCATATGCGGCTCGTTACATTGCCAAAAACATCGTAGCTGCTGGTCTTGCTAAGAAAGCAGAAGTACAATTGGCTTATGCTATCGGTGTTGCTAACCCTGTGTCAGTCCGTGTTGATACCTTCGGAACTGCTAAAGTTGCTGAAAGCAAACTTGAAGCTGCTGTCCGTGATCTCTTTGACTTGCGTCCTGCAGGTATCATTCAAATGCTTGATCTTAAACGTCCTATTTACCGTCAAACAGCGGCCTATGGTCACATGGGACGTACTGACATCGATCTTCCATGGGAAAAATTGGATAAGGTTGAAGCGTTGAAAGAAGCCGTCAATCATTAAGAAATAGAATTAGAAATAAAAAATCAGAATTTTAATAGGAATTCTGATTTTTTTATGTGCAAAGCCATTTAAATACAAAAGCCTGTTTAATTATTATTTATTAAAATATAGATAAATATCATTTGATTAGTATTTGTTAAGTAGGA
>NZ_LSIW01000093.1:0-627 GCF_001556435.1 Streptococcus sp. CCH5-D3 | reverse complement strand
TTAAATTCTTGGCACAAGGGATGTGGACGACCCTTTACTTGTCTTTCTTCATCATCGTGCTATCTACCTTGTTCGGAACTATTCTCGCGGTTATGCGTAACGGAAAGAATCCTATCCTTCGTTGGATCGCTTCCATTTACGTTGAGTTCGTTCGTAACGTTCCTAACTTGCTTTGGATTTTCATCATCTTCTTAGTCTTCCAACTCAAGTCAACTGCAGCAGGGATTACCTCATTTACGGTCTTCACCTCAGCTGCCTTGGCGGAAATCATTCGTGGGGGACTGAACTCTATCGACCATGGTCAAACAGAAGCAGGATTGTCTCAAGGGTTTAACAACAAACAAATCTTTATTTACATCATCTTCCCACAAGCTATTCGTAAGATGTTGCCATCTATCATCTCTCAATTTGTAACAGTTATCAAGGATACTTCTTTCCTTTACTCTGTTATCGCCTTACAAGAATTGTTTGGTAAGAGTCAGATTTTGATGGGTGGTTACTACGAGCCTAGTCAAATCTTTACCTTATACGGTATTGTGGCTCTAGCTTATTTCGTGGTCAACTTTGCCATCTCTAGCTACTCTCGCTACCTCTCTAAACAATGGGAGCAAGCTAGTGAATAAAACA
>NZ_LSIW01000092.1:0-54342 GCF_001556435.1 Streptococcus sp. CCH5-D3 | reverse complement strand
TTACACCAATGAAAGGCTATGAGTTTTTTTGTTGCACTATATTTTACAATTTATCACAAAAAAAGAACTGAGAGTTAAAATCTCGGTTCTTTTTTTGTATGAGAAAAGCACCAGAGGTGCTTGTGAGAGGTGACTAAAGTGTTTTTTCAGAGTCACGAACAATGAGCAAGTCAACTTTTGCGTGACGGAGAATGTATTCAGAAGATGAACCAATAAGCAAGCGTTCAAAAGTATTGAGACCAGTGGCACCAACCATAATAAGGTCAACATTTTCCTTATCAGGGATATCAACAGCCAAGAGGCTCTTAGGATTACCGAACTCAATAACTTTGCGAATCTTGGTTAAACCAGCTTCTCTGGCTTGGCGTTCAAAGTCAGCCAAAACAGCTTTAGCTTCGTCTTCTAGTTTTTCATAGATATAAGAGTCGAAAGTCGCAACGCTTTGAAGGGCGCGTGTATCGATAACGTGTACCAATAGTAACTGAGCATTATTACGTTTTGCAACGTGCACACCTTTAATAAAGGCCAGTTCTGATTCGTAAGAACCGTCGACAGCTACCATAATACGTTCATATTGTTGAGACATAAGCTCTACCTCCTATCTTTAGCTTTATTATACTCCTTTAATTTAAAAAATGAAAGCGTTGTTATGGATTTTCTGAAATCTTTTTTTGACTGCTTACTTTAGGATGTCCGTAGTAATGTGAAGATTTCAGTATTATCTAAAAATTGAAGATTGCATGAAAAAGAGGTATAATACAATCTGTTATTAGCTTCGTAAGAAACATGATAATTAAACAATAGGAAGACAAGTCTTCAGAAATGATACCAAATGGCTGAGCCTAAATAAAGTTGGTGTCAATAAAAGTGGAAATCCCTATCAGGTGTTGAATTTTCTTATTTTCTGCTAGATGTATCTGCTTTTAGTATCTTTTGAAAGGATTAACTTATGAAAACATTTGATAAATCATCAAAGTTGGAACACGTTGCCTATGATATTCGTGGACCAGTTTTGGATGAAGCCAACCGTATGATTGCTAACGGTGAAAAGATTCTTCGTCTTAATACGGGAAATCCTGCGGAATTTGGCTTTACAGCACCGGATGAAGTCATTCGTGATTTAATTATGAATGTTCGTAACAGTGAAGGGTATTCGGATAGTAAAGGGATTTTCTCAGCTCGTAAGGCGATTATGCAGTATTGCCAGTTAAAGGGATTCCCAAATGTAGATATTGATGATATTTATATTGGTAATGGTGTTTCAGAGATGATTTCCATATCTATGCAGGCCTTGCTTGATGATGGAGATGAGGTCTTGGTCCCAATGCCAGATTATCCTCTTTGGACAGCCTGTGTCAGTCTAGCAGGCGGTAATGCCGTACACTATGTCTGTGATGAAAAATCTAACTGGTATCCAGATATTGATGATATCAAATCAAAGATTACATCAAATACTAAGGCAATTGTAGTCATCAATCCCAATAATCCTACAGGTTCGCTCTATCCTAAGGATGTTCTTGAACAGATTGTTGATATTGCTCGACAAAATGATTTGATTATCTTTGCGGATGAGATTTATGACCGCTTGGTTATGGATGGTAAGAAACATACTGCAATCGCTAGTCTTGCACCAGATGTCTTCTGCGTGTCTATGAATGGTCTTTCTAAGTCTCACCGCATCTGTGGTTTCCGTGTGGGTTGGATGGTTCTTTCTGGACCTAAAAAGAATGTCAAAGGCTATATTGAAGGGCTTAATATGTTGGCTAACATGCGTCTCTGTGCCAACGTGCTCTCTCAACACGTTATTCAGACTTCACTTGGTGGCTACCAATCCGTTGATGAGCTCTTGATTCCTGGTGGGCGTATCTATGAACAACGTGAGTTTATCACGAATACCGTAAACGCTATTCCAGGGCTATCAGCTGTTAAGCCAGATGCAGGGCTTTACATCTTCCCTAGGATTGACCGTAACATGTATGATATTGAAGATGATGAAGAATTCTGTCTTCGTCTCTTGAAGAAGGAGAAGGTTCTCCTAGTTCCAGGTAAAGGCTTTAACTGGAATGAACCAGATCACTTCCGTATTGTCTATCTTCCTCGAGTGGAAGAGTTGGCTGATCTCGGTAATAAAATCGAACGAGTCTTGTCATATTACAAGCGCTAATTCCTTAAAAAACTGGACAATAAGGCTTGTCCGGTTTTTATTGTTTTTAAAAGGGGGATATATTTGAGCAAAATCTGAACATTCTCCCTAAAAATGCCATAATATACTTAATATAATGAATAGTAGAATAATAAATAATTTTCAGACAATTGTTTGCAATTTCTGGGTTAAGTGTGCTATAATGATAGGGCTAGTGAGTCTTGACGCAGAAGATTAGTACAAGGCTTGATATTATTATGATTACAATAGAAAGTGAAGACAATAAATATGGCAAATTTGCTGGCTAAAACACGTAAAATTACATCTATCTTGCAACGCTCAGTAGACAGCTTGGAAGGAGATCTTCCATACAACAACATGGCTGCTCAATTGGCGGATATCATTGATTGTAACGCTGCTATCGTTAATGGTGGTGGTGCTCTCCTTGGTTTTGCCATGAAGTACAAAACCAACAATGATCGTGTGGAAGAGTTTTTTGAAGCTAAACAACTTCCAGAAGAATACACACGTGGTATCAGCCGTGTTTATGATACTCAAGAAAACATTGGTATTGACAGTGACTTGACCATTTTCCCAGTGGAGTCAAAAGATGACTTCCCAGATGGTTTGACTACAATTGCCCCTATCTATGGTGGTGGTATGCGTCTTGGTTCTTTCATCATTTGGCGTAACGATCATGATTTTGTGGATGAAGATCTTATCTTGGTTGAGATAGCTTCTACGGTAGTTGGGTTGCAGTTGTTGAACCTTCAAACAGAGAACTTGGAAGAAACGATTCGTAAACAAACGGCTATTAACATGGCTATTAATACCTTGTCTTACTCAGAAATCAAGGCAGTTTCAGCTATCTTGAACGAGTTGGACGGTTTGGAAGGTCGCTTGACAGCATCTGTTATCGCTGACCGTATCGGAATTACGCGTTCAGTTATCGTTAATGCCCTTCGTAAGTTGGAATCAGCTGGTATTATTGAGAGTCGTTCACTCGGTATGAAAGGGACTTATCTTAAAGTCCTTAACGAAGGTATCTACGACAAATTGAAAGAATACGAATAAGAAGAATACTGAAAGAGAGTGAGGTAGGAGGACCTGCCCCACTTTTTTTAAAAGGAGAAAGTAGCATGACAAAGGCATTGATATCAATTGATTACTCTTATGATTTTGTGGCAGATGATGGGAAGTTGACGGCGGGTAAGCCTGCCCAAGCCATTGAAGATCGTATTGCTCAGGTAACTCAAGAAGCCTATGACAATGGGGATTATATCTTTGTTGCCATGGATCGACATGATGAAGGAGATACCTTCCATCCTGAGACTAAACTCTTTCCACCTCACAATATTGCAGGGACATCTGGGCGAGAACTTTATGGTAAGTTAGCTAGTGTATATGATGCCATCAAGGACGACCATCGTGTCTTTTGGATGGACAAGCGACACTATTCAGCCTTTTCCGGAACGGATTTAGATATTCGTTTACGTGAGCGTCGTGTGACGACAGTTGTTTTGACAGGAGTTTTAACAGATATTTGTGTGTTACATACGGCCATTGATGCTTATAATTTGGGCTATGATATCGAGGTGGTAGAGAGTGCAACAGCCTCCTTGACGCCTGAAGCTCATGACTTTGCTATTGGACATTTTAAAAATGTTCTTGGAGCAACAATTGTGGAGTAAGAGTTAGTTCTTACTCTTTTTTTATCATTGTCATAATGGAGAGAGGATTGAGAGTGGGAATCTGTCCTACTCTCAATTTTTTGTCTAAAATCATAGGATAGTATCAGTTTTCCGTAGTTTACTATAAGAAAACGATTACAGGCTATTGTATACTATTACCATATTAAGTCGAAATATATAGGAGGTAGAATAATGACTAAAAAATTAACTTTTCCTGATGGATTTTTGTGGGGTGGAGCGACAGCAGCCAACCAATGTGAAGGTGCCTATGATGCTGATGGGCGTGGTTTAGCCAATGTTGACGTGGTACCAATTGGTGAGGATCGCCTTTCCATTATCACTGGACATCGCAAGATGTTTGATTTTGAGGATGGTTATTTTTATCCGGCCAAGGAAAGTATCGATATGTACCACCGTTACAAGGAAGATATTGCTCTCTTTGGTGAAATGGGCTTTAAGACCTATCGTCTTTCTATTGCTTGGTCACGTATTTTTCCTAAGGGTGATGAGGCTGAGCCAAATGAAGCTGGGCTTGCCTTTTACGAGGACCTCTTCAAGGAATGTCACAAGCATGGCATTGAACCTTTGGTGACGATCACACACTTTGATTGTCCAATGCACTTGATTACCGAGTATGGAGGATGGCGTAATCGTAAGATGCTTGGCTTCTATGAAAATCTTTGCCGTACCCTTTTCACACGCTTTAAAGGTTTGGTTAAGTACTGGCTCACTTTCAATGAAATCAACATGATTCTCCATGCCCCATTTATGGGAGCAGGACTCTGCTTTGAAGAGGGTGAGAATGAGGAGCAGGTTAAATATCAGGCTGCTCACCATGAGTTGGTAGCCTCAGCTATGGTGACGAAATTGGCTCATGAGATTGACCCTGAAAATAAGGTCGGTTGTATGTTGGCAGCAGGTCAATATTATCCAAATACAGCCCATCCACGTGACTACTGGGCAGCTATGCAAGAAGACCGTAGTAGCTATTTCTTTACTGATGTTCAAGCTCGTGGAGAGTATCCAAATTATGCTAAGAAACAGTGGGAACGTGATGGCATTGAGCTTGAGATGACGGAAGAAGATTTGGCCCTTCTTAAAGAGCATACTGTTGATTTTATTTCCTTCTCTTACTATGCAAGTCGTGTGGCTTCAGGTGATCCAGAAGTTAATGAAAAGACTGCTGGAAATATCTTTGCCTCTATTAAAAATCCCTATTTGGAAGCTTCAGAGTGGGGCTGGCAAATTGACCCACTAGGCCTTCGTATTACGCTCAATGCTATTTGGGATCGTTACCAAAAACCGATGTTTATCGTTGAAAATGGGCTTGGTGCTGTGGATACGCCAGATGAAAATGGTTATGTTGAAGACGATTACCGTATCGACTACTTGGCAGCCCACATCAAGGCTATGCGTGATGCTATTAATGAAGATGGTGTAGAGCTTTGGGGCTACACAACCTGGGGCTGTATCGACCTTGTTTCTGCTGGAACTGGTGAAATGAAGAAACGTTATGGCTTCATCTATGTGGACCGAGATAACGATGGTAATGGTAGTCTTAAACGCTCTAAGAAGAAATCATTTAACTGGTACAAAGAAGTTATCGCAAGTAACGGTGCCTCTGTAGAATAGGGTGTGAGTTCTCGACTAATGACATCTATGAGTTGAGAGGTGTTGGGTGTTCTAAGCCATGTGCTAGTCTGAATCCTGTTTTACGCATATAAGGAGCACTAAGAGAAAATTGATCTCCATTTAAAGTCAGCCTTAGGGTTGGCTTTTTTTGTAAGGGATAGAAATTGTAATGTTTTCTAAAAAATGATATTCTTGTTAGAGTTTGAGAGGAAGAAAACATGGGTAAAAAATCGGTTGTATTTGTAGCTGAGCTATCCTATATGGAAAAGTTAGAGGTAGCTCTTAAATCTTTGTGTGCACATAAAGGGCAGTGGAAAATTTATGTGCTAAATGAGAATTTACCAACAGAATGGTTTACGTTGATGAATCTTCGTTTAGAAGCTATTGATTCTGAAATTCTTAATTGTCGTGTGTCTGCAGAAAGCTTTAAACAATTTTCGCTTCCAAGTGCGCATATTCATTATGCGACTTTTTTCCGTTATGTGATTCCCGAGTTTGTTCAAGAAGATCGTGTTCTCTATTTGGATTGTGATATGATCTTCACGCAGGATTTGTCACCACTTTTTGAAGTGGATCTGGGCGGATTTGGTATTGGAGCGGTAGTGGATCGTCCAACGACGACAGATGGTTTTAATGCTGGTTTGATGGTTATTGACATCGATTTGTGGCGACAACACAAGGTGACAGAGTCTCTTTTTGAATTAACTAAGGAACATCATCAAAATGTTTATGGCGATCAAGGGATTTTGAATCTTTATTTTAAAGACGCCTGGCACCAACTTCCATGGACTTATAATCTCCAAGTAGGCTCTGACAAGGATCAGTACAGATATGGGGACTTGGATTGGTATGATGTTTTTAAAGGGGTGCCAGCGGTTATTCATTACACCTCTCACAATAAACCTTGGACCTCTAAGCGTTTCAACCGTTTCAGAGATATTTGGTGGTTTTATTATGCCCTATCTTGGGAAGACATCTTATTGAGAAAGCCATCCTTAAAGCTTAGCTTTAGTGATATGGTAGGTGATTTTCCTTACCATACGGCTATTTATACTAATACGGCAGACATCTTTGAATTGGAACATTTACTGCAGGCTCTTCCAGATGTAGCTTTTCATGTTTTGGCTCATTCTCATTTCGGGTTTAATTTGGTGAAATTGGAGCAGTATCCAAACCTTATTCTCTATCCATCCTTTGATCCATTGACCAGTCGAAAGGTTTTGGAAAAAATAGATTTTTATTTGGATATCAACCCATTTGACGAGGTTGATCATATCACAGAAACGATTCATCAGTTGGGTCTTCCAATTTTCTCTTTTGAAGAGACCAATCATGACCACACTGGAAAAAATCAAGTGTTCAAGAATGACCAAGTAGACCAAATGGTAGAGGCAGTTCGAGACTATATAGATACGATTGAGAGATAGACCATGGAAAATAAAGAAGTAGTGAGTATTGTGATTCCCATTTATAATGTGGAAGCTTACCTGAAGCAGTGTTTGGAAACGATAGTGAATCAGACTTATCCAAACCTTGAAATCATTCTTGTCAATGATGGTTCTCCTGACAATTCAGAGGAGATTTGCAAGGAATTTTTCAAGAGAGATTCGCGTATTCGCTATGTGCGACAAGTTAATGGGGGCTTATCTGCAGCCCGAAATACAGGGATTGACCTAGCCACAGGTGATTACATCACCTTTGTAGACCCAGATGACTGGGTAACAGAGGATTATGTGGAGACCTTATACACTCAGCTTAAAAAGTATGAAGCAGATGTTTCTATTGCCAACTATAACTTGTTCAATGAGAGTACAAGTAAGTTTTTGATTAAGGTAACGGAGAACGATTATTCTGAAACCCTCTATGAAGGAAGAGACATCATAGATCAGGATGCCATTCAAGAGACACGAGATATGGCTTGGGCATGTGCCATGATGAAACTCTACAAGATTTCCTTATTCGAGGACCTTCGTTTTCCTGTTGGTAAAAATGTTGAAGATAACTTCCTTATGTATAAACTCTTGTTAAAAGCAAATCGTGTTGTCCATACTGAAAAATGTATCTACTGGTATCGAGTGGGACGTAAAGATACCCTTTCGCAGGTCTGGACTGAGAAGCGTGTTTTAGATGAGATGGAAGCTAAGAATGAAAAACTAGCTTTGCTAGGTATGTTGGGCTATGATTTGACCTGGCACCGTTATATTTATAAGACGCGTCTAAAACGGGCGATTGAAAAAATGGAAGAAGCTAATCTTCAAGATACTGAGACCTATAAGATGGCGCAGGTTAACTTGAGATTTTTGGAGCAATAAAGGTCGAGGGTTAAGCTATTTATAGCTTGGATTAGTCAGAAAGGATAACTATGCTCATTATTGCACAAGAACCCAGTCAGGCAACGGAAAAACTGAGAAGATTACTAGATTCCTTTGGTATCCAGTACCGTGTGTTTTACACTAATTTTGAAACAGATGTAGATAAAGCTACTATTAGTTTAGCTTCATCATTTATTTATTCCTCTGAGGAAGATTATCAAGGGGAACCACTCTTTTTTAACGATTTGTCAGTTCCTCTATATTGGGAATTGTGGACTTTGGGGATTACGACCTATATTTTTGATGGTCAAGACCGTCGTGCTAGTGTCATTTTTCGTGACAATCTAAAGGAACGTACGGTCAAACAAGTCCAATGGTTTGGACAAGGGGAAAAAGTTGTTGCGATAGACGACTATAATCGCTATGGTTGGCGTACCAAACAGCGACTTCTGGATGATCAGAGACAAGGCATTATGGATATTTACTTTAATCGTAATCAAGAAGAGGTCTTGCTTCACTATATTCAAGATGGGTACTTGATTGATCAAGAATCTGAAGGAAGAGATAGGATTTTCTCGGGTAGGGAAGAATTAACTAAGGTTGTTTTAAATCAAATTCTAAAGTCAGACGAAGCTATCATCTGTATGGATTCCAATCTAATCCCGATTTTGCAGACCTTGAATGCTGATCGTCTGGTCTATTGCTCCGACAGTCATGATGGTCTTGAGTTTATTCAAAGTCAAGTGAATCATGTTTTGATTACTAATTATTATCCACAAGAGGAACGTTGCTCAGGCATGATTTATTTAGCTGGTGCTGAACAAGAAGGTTCCCAGACTTTTGTGCCTCAGGCTATGGTGATGACTGCTTCTGAAAATATTGAGGGACTAGCTGACTTGGTTGATGCTTTTCCGGATATTGACTTTCATATCGGAGCTCAAACTAGTATGGGACCAAAATTGACTTGTCTCGAAGATAAGGGAAATGTCCATCTTTACCCAGGGATTCGTCAGGAGAAATATCAAGAGCTACTAAGGAATTGTTTCATTTATTTAGACTTGAATTATGGAAGTGAAGTGTCTGATGCAACTTTGGATGCGATTGAAAATGGACAGTTGCTTTTTGGCTTAGAATCAACGGTTCATCGTCACTACTATAAGGACTTACCAACAGTCTATACTTCCTTAGAGGAACTAGAGCAGGGATTCCGACAACTTATACAGCAAGCAGAGTTTTACCCTAAGGCTCTTGAAAGTCAGAAAGAGGTTTTGAAACTCGCCGAGAGGGAAGAAGTCTTAGCTTTCTTTACTAGATTGGAGGGGGAAAAAGATGACGATTTACACCTTTAACCTATTGGTGGGCTATGAACCTAATGGTGTCGATGTGGCTCAGGCGTCTAGAGCTTTGATGCTACGTGAATTAAATGAGCCTGCTAAGTTTGTCTTTACGACCTGGCCACAACCCTATAAATTAGATTATTATCTTTCTTTGGGGCATCGCTACGAGGAACTCCTCCATGCCTATCTTAGCTTTACAGATCAAGACAGTCATATCCCATCTTTGACAGTGGGGGCCTTGCAGCAAAAATTTAAGTTGACACGTCTAGATTTGAAGAGCCAAAGCGAAACAGACTCTGTCTATACCTGTTCTGATGGAACTTCTTTGGTTTTCAAGATGGATCCCTACCAAAAAGGTTGTGTGAGGTATGTAGATTACCACGTCAATGGCATGCTGTTGAAGCGTGAGTGGTATGGAACAAGTAAGTTAGTCACAGAATACTTTGAAAAAGGCATTATCATCAGGAGAAGTTATCACAATAAAGATGGTCGCATCGCCTTTGAAGAACTTAAGCAAGGAGCCAGTTGGTTATATAGGCTAGGAGGTACTGAGATTTTAGTGACCAAGACAGAGGTCATGCGTCGTTTTCTAGCAAGACTTCCTTTGACAGCTGAGGATACCTTATTGCTGGATAGGGCTTCCTTGATGGAGTTTATGCGACCGATTTATGAACTGGATTCACCTGCAAAGCTAGGCTTTGTTTTTCATTCAGAGCATGAGTTTGAAAATGGGGACCTCTACTATGAGTATTATTACATCTTTAAGTACGCCCAACGCTTTGACTTCTTTATCACAGCTACTGAGGCACAAAAGGCTGTTTTAGAGAATACTCTGCAAAAGCAAGGTGTCACAGACGCCGCTATTTATGCCCTAGCAGTGGGACATTTGGAGGATCTTAGTTTTCCAGAGGGGCAGAGGAAGCCTCTTAGTTTGATGACGGCTTCGCGATTGGACCCACGTAAACGCTTGGATTTGGCTATAAGAGCCGTTGCCCTCGCCCATCAAAAAGAGCCTAACCTTCGCTTTGACATCTATGGTAAAGGTGGGGAGCAAGAGAATCTACAAGATCTAATTGATACTTTAGGGGCGAATGATTACATCCAACTTAGAGGGCATGCGGATTTGCGTGACGTCTACCCACAGTATGAACTTTATGTCACAACCTCTCAGTGGGAGACCTTTGGTTTGACCCTGATGGAAGCGGTAGGAGCAGGTTTAGTCCTGGTTGGTTTTGATGCCCGTTACGGCAATCCAACCTTCATCAAAGATGGTGAGAATGGCTATCTGGTTCCTTATAGCGAGACTATGGATGAGGACCTACTTGTTTCTCAGATGGCGGACAAAATTGTATTTGCCTTAGAAAGTGATCTTGAGTCCATGCACCAAGCCTCATATGAGTTGGCCAAACAGTATTTGAAACCTGAAATTCTAGAAGCTTGGAGAAAGCTCTTGATAGCCATACGATAAGTGTTTTGAAAAAGCTCTATCTCTGTAAACTGTAGTGACAAAAAAGTTACTACAGTTTTTTTATCCTCCAAGCAAAATAGGCTAAATTATGGTAAAATAGAAGGTATTGAAAAATCATCATTTCACGAAAGGAAGCAAGATGAAAATTACGCAAGAAGAGGTAACCCACGTTGCCAATCTTTCAAAATTGAAATTCTCTCCAGAAGAGACAGCTGAGTTTGCGACAACCTTGTCTAAAATTGTCGACATGGTGGAATTGTTGGAAGAAGTGGACACGACAGGTGTTGCTCCAACAACGACCATGGCGGATCGTAAGACCGTATTGCGTCCGGATGTTGCTGAAAAAGGGACGGACCGTGACCGCTTGTTTAAAAATGTACCTGAAAAGGATAACTACTACATCAAGGTACCAGCTATCCTAGAAGATGGAGGAGATGCCTAATGTCATTCAACCATAAAACCATTGAAGAATTGCACGACCTCCTTGTCTCTAAGGAAATTTCAGCAACGGAATTGACTCAAGCGACGCTTGATGATATCAAGGCGCGTGAAGAAGACGTCAATGCCTTTGTGACGGTGGCTGAAGAAGCTGCCCTTGGGCAAGCCAAGGCCATTGATGAAAAAGGAATCGATGCAGATAACCTCCTGTCAGGGATTCCACTCGCTGTCAAAGACAATATCTCAACAGATGGTATCTTGACCACTGCAGCTTCAAAAATGCTCTATAACTACGAGCCAATCTTTGATGCGACAGCTGTTGCCAATGCCAAGGCCAAAGATATGATTGTCATCGGGAAGACCAACATGGATGAATTTGCCATGGGTGGATCTGGTGAAACTTCGTACTATGGACCAACCAAGAATGCTTGGGACCACAGCAAGGTGCCTGGTGGATCTTCTAGTGGTTCAGCAGCTTCTGTCGCTTCAGGGCAAGTCCGTTTGTCCCTTGGTTCTGATACTGGTGGTTCTATTCGTCAACCGGCTGCTTTTAACGGGATTGTTGGTCTCAAACCAACTTATGGAACAGTTTCCCGTTTTGGTCTCATTGCTTTTGGTAGCTCACTCGACCAAATTGGGCCGTTTGCACCAACGGTCAAGGAAAATGCCCTCTTGCTCAATGTTATTGCTAGTGAAGATGCCAAGGATTCAACATCTGCACCTGTTCGTGTAGCAGACTTTACTTCTAAGATTGGTCAAGACATTAAAGGCATGAAGATTGCCCTTCCGAAAGAATACCTTGGGGAAGGGATTGACCCAGAAGTCAAAGAAACCATCCTCAATGCGGCTAAACACTTTGAAAAATTGGGAGCAACTGTCGAAGAAGTTAGCCTTCCACACTCTAAATACGGGGTTGCCGTTTACTACATCATCGCTTCATCTGAAGCTTCTTCAAACTTGCAACGTTTCGACGGTATTCGCTATGGTTTCCGTGCGGAAGATGCTAAAAACTTGGATGATATCTACGTGAACACTCGTAGCCAAGGCTTTGGTGATGAGGTTAAACGCCGTATCATGCTTGGTACCTTTAGTTTGTCATCTGGTTACTACGATGCTTACTACAAGAAAGCCGGACAAGTCCGTACCCTCATTATCCAAGATTTTGAAAAAGTCTTTGCGGATTACGACCTTATCCTTGGTCCTACAGCTCCAAGCGTGGCCTTTGATTTGGATTCGCTTAACCATGATCCGGTTGCCATGTACTTGGCGGACTTGTTGACCATTCCAGTTAACTTGGCAGGTCTTCCAGGAATTTCGATTCCAGCAGGATTTGCGCAAGGACTTCCAGTTGGTTTGCAGTTGATTGGTCCTAAGTATTCTGAAGAAACAATCTATCAAGCTGCAGCTGCTTTTGAAGCAACAACGGATTATCACAAGCAACAACCCCTTATTTTCGGAGGTGACAATTAATGAACTTTGAAACAGTCATCGGACTTGAGGTCCACGTTGAATTGAATACAAACTCAAAAATTTTCTCACCAACCTCTGCCCACTTTGGAAACGAGCAAAATGCCAATACCAATGTGATCGACTGGTCTTTCCCAGGGGTGCTTCCTGTCTTGAACAAGGGTGTTGTGGACGCTGGTATCAAGGCTGCTTTGGCGTTGAATATGGACATCCATCAGCACATGCACTTTGACCGTAAGAACTATTTCTACCCTGATAATCCAAAGGCCTACCAAATTTCGCAATTTGATGAGCCTATCGGTTATAATGGGTGGATTGAAGTGCAATTGGAAGACGGCTCAACTAAGAAAATTGGGATTGAACGTGCTCACTTGGAAGAAGATGCCGGTAAGAACACCCACGGAACAGACGGTTTCTCTTATGTAGACCTCAACCGTCAGGGGGTGCCATTGATCGAGATCGTCTCTGAAGCAGATATGCGTTCTCCAGAAGAAGCCTATGCTTATTTGACAGCTTTGAAAGAAGTCATCCAATACACAGGTATTTCTGACGTCAAGATGGAAGAAGGATCAATGCGGGTCGATGCCAACATTTCTCTTCGCCCATACGGTCAAGAGGAATTTGGTACCAAGACGGAGTTGAAAAACTTGAACTCTTTCTCAAACGTCCGTAAAGGTCTTGAATACGAAGTGGAGCGTCAAGCGAAAATCTTGCGTTCAGGTGGTGTTATTCGTCAAGAAACACGCCGTTATGATGAGGCCAACAAGAGCACGATTCTTATGCGTGTCAAAGAAGGGGCAGCGGATTACCGTTACTTCCCAGAACCAGACCTTCCCTTGTTTGAAATCTCAGATGAGTGGATCGAGGAAATGCGTACATCATTGCCTGAGTTTCCAAAAGACCGCCGTGCTCGCTATGTGGCAGAGCTTGGCTTGTCTGACTATGATGCCAACCAATTGACAGCGACGAAAGTTACTTCTGACTTCTTTGAAGCAGCTGTAGCCCTTGGAGGCGATGCCAAACAAGTGTCCAACTGGCTCCAAGGTGAAGTCGCACAATTCTTGAACGCAGAAGGCAAAACGCTGGAAGAGATCAAGTTGACGCCAGAAAACTTGGTAGAAATGATTGCCATTATCGAAGATGGAACGATTTCATCTAAGATTGCCAAGAAAGTCTTCGTTCACTTGGCGAAAAATGGTGGCGGCGCGCGTGAATACGTCGAAAAAGCTGGATTGGTACAGATTTCAGACCCAGAAGTCTTGATCCCGATTATCCACCAAGTCTTTGCAGACAATGAAGCAGCCGTAGCCGACTTCAAGTCAGGTAAACGTAACGCTGACAAAGCCTTCACAGGCTTCCTTATGAAAGCAACCAAAGGCCAAGCCAACCCACAAGTAGCCCTCAAGCTACTTGCCCAAGAATTGGCGAAGTTGAAAGAAGAATAATAGATAAAGAACCAGCCGAGAGGTTGGTTCTTTATCTATTATTAGGGTATACAAAAACTCCTAACGAGTGGAGTTCGTAGGAGTTTTTGAAAAAGACTAAGTGACTTTAGAAATGAGGAAGAGCTGAAGCAACTTTCATTTCTTCAGGAACAGTGACAATAACTTGATGAGCTTTTAATTGATATTTATCAATAATCCATTGACGAAGTTTTTCTTTAGAGACATTAGCAGTTCCTCGGAATTCATGTCCGTTATCATGGACAGTCCAGTCTCCCATTTTCTTAAAATCAGTATTCTTAAGTAAGTCAGGGTATTGATCTAGCTCTTTAAGATGAACAATAGTAAAGGTATTACTATTACGTACAATGACGTTTTTCTTCAAAGTCTTACTTAAGTACCAGAAGAGTATAGCAACAGCGCTAACTCCAACAACAAGTCCTGCAAAAGCAATTAAAAACTGTATGAAATTCATATTAGAACCTCCTTATGAGACATAGTATACTCTTTATCTAAAACGTTTTCAAGCAAAAGATGACCTATTACTTTCCGTAGTATTATGGAAAAAGAATGCGTTTTCATTACCGCTTATGGAGTTTATAATAGAAGTATCAAAGTCAGGAGGAAAAACGATGACTACTTTTAAAGATGGATTTTTGTGGGGCGGTGCTGTTGCTGCTCATCAACTTGAAGGTGGATGGCAAGAAGGTGGTAAAGGAATCAGTGTTGCTGATGTGATGACTGCTGGTCGTCATGGAGTTGCCCGTGAAATTACCCCGGGCGTTTTGGAAGGTAAATATTATCCAAACCATGAGGCAATAGATTTTTACCATCGTTACAAAGGAGATATAGCACTTTTTGCTGAAATGGGATTTAAATGTTTCCGAACATCGATTGCCTGGACACGTATTTTCCCAAAAGGTGATGAATTAGAGCCTAATGAAGAAGGTTTGAAATTTTATGATGATCTTTTTGATGAGTGCTTGAAGCATGGAATAGAGCCTGTAATTACGTTATCTCATTTTGAGATGCCTTATCATTTGGTTACAGAATACGGTGGGTGGAAAAATCGAAAATTGATTGATTTCTTTGTTCGTTTTGCGGAAGTCGTATTCAAACGTTATAAAGATAAAGTTAAATACTGGATGACCTTTAATGAAATCAACAATCAGGCCAATTACCAGGATGATTTTGCACCATTTACGAACTCTGGTATTGTATATGAGGAGGGTGATAACCGAGAAGCTATTATGTATCAAGCAGCACACTATGAGTTAGTAGCTTCTGCTCGAGCAGTAAAAATTGGTCATGAAATTAATCCAGATTTTCAAATTGGTTGTATGATTGCGATGTGTCCTATTTATCCTGCAACTTGTAATCCTAAAGATATTTTAATGGCTATGAAGGCTATGCAAAAACGTTATTACTTTACTGATGTACATGTTTTGGGTAAATATCCTGAACACATTCTCAAGTATTGGGAACGTAAAGGAATCTCAGTTGATTTTACAGATCAAGATAAAGAGGATTTACTTGGAGGAACAGTAGACTATATTGGATTTAGTTACTATATGTCTTTCGCTATCGATTCTCATCGTGAGAATAATCCTTATTTCGATTATCTTGAAACAGAAGATTTGGTTAAAAATAATTATGTTCAGGCATCTGAGTGGGAGTGGCAGATTGACCCAGAGGGCTTACGTTATGCATTAAACTGGTTTACTGATCACTATCATTTGCCACTATTCATTGTTGAAAATGGTTTTGGTGCTATAGACCAAGTTGAAGCAGATGGCATGGTTCATGATGATTATCGAATTGATTACCTAGGGGCTCATATTCGTGAAATGAAAAAAGCTGTAGTTGAAGATGGTGTTGATTTGATGGGATATACTCCTTGGGGCTGCATAGACCTAGTTTCAGCTGGTACCGGTGAGATGAGAAAACGTTACGGATTTATCTATGTGGATAAAGATGATGATGGACAAGGGACCTATGAACGCTCACCAAAGAAATCATTTAATTGGTATAAAGAAGTTATTGCATCTAATGGTGCAACGGTGGAATAAAACTAAGAAGCTGGGTGTATTCCCAGCTTCTTTAGTAAACATAGGAGAATAAATATGATTGGTAGCATTGCAGCAATTTTAACAACATTTGCCTTTTTGCCGCAAGTTGTGCGTGTGGTAAAAACAAAAGATACTGAATCAATTGCCTTAGGGATGTATGTTATGCAGGTTATTGGTATTGCTTTGTGGCTTGCTCATGGGTTTCATATTGGTGACTTACCTTTGATTTTGGCTAATAGTGTTTCCTTTTTACTATCTGGTATTATTTTGACTTATAAATTGAAGTACAAATAATTATTTTCCGTATCGTTGAGGAAAAATCAGCAATGGTAATTGTAAGCGCTATACTCTATAATTAAGGTGTAAATAAGAAATAGCCCAATCAAGTATCAATTTGATGGGATTAGATTAAAGGAGAAAATCTTATGGCAAAAGCATTGATTATTTGTGCAGCAGGAATGTCTTCATCACTCATGGCAAAGAAAACAACTGAATTTCTAAAGGGGAAAGGTCAGGATATTGAGGTTGATGCTATTAGTGCCACTGAAGGTGGAAAAGCTATTGCAGCATCAGAATTTGATTTATACCTTGTAAGTCCTCAAACAAAAATGTATTTTAAACAGTTTGAAGAGGCAGGGGCTAAAGTCGGAAAACCAGTTGTTCAAATTCCACCACAAGCTTACATTCCAATTCCAATGGGAATTGAAAAAATGGCTAATTTAATTGTAGAAAACATCTAATCTTCGTTAAAGAAATAGTGTAAAAAATAGGTGTTAGTTAATATTATCTGTCGAGTGGATTATAAATGATTCATAATGTAACTTATGCTCGATAAAAAGAAGTAAAGGTGTGAAAATATCCTATAATAGAAGGTGAATATATCATTTTTAGGAGGATATGTGATTGTCAAAAACTAGGGAAAAAAGCATCCTTCAATTCTTGATAAAGCATAGGGAACGTTATGTTACGAGTAAAGAGCTTGCTGAATACTTGTCCTGCTCGGATAGGACTGTACGTAATCACTTAAAATCAATTGATCAAACCTTAAACCTTCAAGGTGTTAGCTTAGTATCAAAACAAGGACAAGGTTATAGACTGTTTTTTGAAAGCCAAGAGGCTTGTCAAACGTTTCGTATGATCTATGAATTAGGAGATGATTATAATACAAAATCTTCCATGTCCCAAAGTGATGATCGGCTAGCCTTCATTTTAAATAAGCTCTTGTTTGAACAGGTTCCAGTTCTTTTTGATGATTTAGTTGAGGAGCTATATGTCAGTCGCTCAACCTTGTCTAATGATTTTAAAAAGATACGCCAGATGCTGGCTGAGTATAACCTAACTATAGAAAGTAGAGCGAATAAAGGTGTCTACGTTTCTGGTGAAGAACTAGACAAACGTCGCTTTATTATAAGTTATTTCTTGGAGAACCAGTTTTTTAAAGCATTGCACTCTTATGTGAAGTCAAATTTTTTTGACCAAAATCTTCCATTAGAGGAATTGGCAAAGATTGTTTTAGAAGAATGTCAGGAAGCCAATCTAAAGTTGTCGGATTTTGTTTTACAAAATTTAGTTGTTCATATAGCTTTAGCAATAGGCCGTATCAAGTCTGGTTTTGAAATTAGTAACTTAGATTGTCAGATGGCAGATAATGATATTGAACGTCGGGTTGCTAAGAGGATTCTTTCAAGAGTTAGCAAGGTAACCAATCAGGAATTTCCAGTTCAAGAGATTGATTATATTACCCTACATCTGTTAGCTAAAAGTCAGTTACCCCAAAACAATCAAACAGAGTTTTCTAAAGAGGCACTGAGAGACTCGGTGGTCCAAAGCTTTAAAACCTTAGGGTTAGAGTACATATATCACTTTTCTTCGGATTTTCAACTTATTGAGAGTCTTATAACTCATTTGATGACCTTACAGGTACGTTTAGCCAGTCATATTAATCTTAGTAATCCATTGGTAGATGAGGTTAAACAGAATTATAGTGACGTCTTCTTCATGACCAAGGAAGTTCTTGCAAATATGGAAGCTTTTTCACAGGCTACTATATCTGATGATGAAATAGTTTATGTCTGTCTTCATTTCTTGGCTGCCATCGAACGTCGGAAAGAAAACCATAAATTTTCAGTATTGGCGATTTGTGCAACAGGTTTTGGAGCTGCTCAAATGCTTAGAAATCGTCTTGAATCTGAGCTTGGGAATCGTATAGAGGTGGTTGATGTCATAGGTTACTATGAGTTGAACCAAGAAAAAATAGACGGTATTGATTTTATTGTATCTGCTGTTGATTTATCAAACCTTTACTTTCAGATACCAGTTTTTACGGTGAGTGTCTTTCTTAAATCCGAGGAAATATCTCAGATTCGTCATGCTATGAATCAGATGCAAGTCTCGAGAATTAGGAAACGTTCAGAAGTAGCCCCTATTGAAGACGACAATTTTAAACAGTACTTTAGTCAAGATAATTTCTTTCTGTGGACGAAAGGCGATAAAACAGGACTATTGGAAGAAATGGCTGAGTCTCTATCTGTCGATGAATCAGTGGACTTCAAACAGTCTCTACTTTATGAAATAAAGCAGCGTGAGGCATTAAGTTCTGTTGTTTTTTCCAAAAGAGTCGCGGTTCCACATCCCATTAGACCTTTGGGGAAAGAAGTTAAAGTCTCGGTTGCTATCTGTCAAGAACCTGTCTCTTGGGATAGTCAAAGCTCACATATTCAACTTGTTTTTCTTTTATCACCATCATTATATGGAAATGATGGATTGAAGGATGTGACGAAGAAAATAGTTTCCTTAACAGAAAATGATGACTTACAAAAGCAATTAATCAAGTGCAAGGATTTTGATGAGTTTATTACAATATTCGAAAAAATAACATAGGAGGTTCGTATGAATCAAGAAGAACTACAGGTTGCAGCCTTTGAAATTATTCTTCATTCAGGTACTGCTAGAACAGAAATTCATGAAGCGTTTGCTGATATGCGAGAAGGTCGCTTTGACGAAGCAGAAGCTAAGTTAGACCATTCAAATGAAGAAATTTTAGAAGCACACCATGCACAAACAAAACTTTTGCAAGACTATGCAAGTGGTGTAGAAATTAAGATTGAAATTATCATGGTCCATGCTCAAGACCATTTAATGACCACAATGACTCTATTGGAAGTGGCAAAAGAAATGCTAGTTCTTCATAGAAAGGTTGGCTAAATAGATATAGTTAAACAAGGAGGAAGACAATGACAAAAAAAGAACAACTAGAAATCGAGCGTCAACGTCGGGAGACAGCATTAAAAAATACTTTCTTTAATCGCTACCTTCTTCTACGTTATACAATAGCACTTTTCTTTTTTGGCAATATTTATTGGCTTTTGAATCAATTTATTCGTCCTTCTTTTGTTATTGTTCTCCCTATTACGTTAATTGTATTAGCGATTTTGGCTACTGTTGAGCAGTTTCGATTGTATGGCAAGCGTGATGAACGTTTGAAAGTGACTCAGATGTTTGTTCGCTCGCAAGCTGTTATTCAGGTGGGACTACTTGTTCTAACTTGGACAAGTCTGTTTACAACTCTTTTCCCAATTTTTGAAAATAATCAAGCTGCACGTTTCTTCGTTTTTGTTATTCTTTTACTAGGTTTAGGACTTTGCTTGCTAAATCTTAAAAGAATTCAAGAAATATATGAACGTAAAGATAAGGCTTATCAACGCTTTATCCAGTTAGAAAAGAGTTCTATAACCTTATAACAACTTTTAAAAGGATTGCTATTGAAATATATATAATTATTATTAAGGAGGTCCGATTATGGATCAACAAAACGGATTATTTGGTTTCCTTGAAAATCATGTCATGGGACCAATGGGAAAACTTGCCCAGTTTAAAGTTGTACGTGCAATCACGGCAGCAGGTATGGCAGCTGTACCATTTACTATTGTTGGGTCAATGTTCTTGGTATTTAGTATTCTGCCACAAGCTTTCTCATTCTGGCCAATTGTAGCTGATATTTTCTCAGCTTCATTTGATAAGTTTACTTCTCTATACATGGTTGCTAACTATGCTACTATGGGTTCCCTCTCTCTTTACTTTGTTCTCTCACTTGCTTATGAGTTAACTAAAATCTATGCAGAAGAAGAAGAACTAAATATGAATCCTCTTAATGGTGCTCTTCTTGCGCTCATGGCGTTCATTATGACAGTTCCACAAATCATTTTTGACGGTGGAATGATGAAAGCTGTAGGTAGCCTTAAAGAAGGTGCAGTCGTTGTCGACGGTTGGGCAATGGGCAATGGCGTTACTCGTTTTGGTACTACTGGTATTTTCACAGCTATTATCATGGCTATTGTGACAGTTCTTATTTATCGTACATGTGTAAAACGTAATTGGGTTATTAAAATGCCTGAAGCTGTTCCAGAAGGGGTTTCTCGCGGATTTACAGCCTTGATTCCAGGATTCGTCGTTGCATTTGTAGTTATCTTTATTAACGGTGCACTCGTGGCGTTGGGAACTGACATCTTTAAAGTTATTGCTATTCCATTTGGGTTTGTTGCTAACCTAACTAACTCATGGATTGGATTAATGATTATTTATCTTTTAACTCAACTCCTCTGGATTGTAGGGATTCATGGTGCTAACATTATCTTTGCTTTCGTTAGCCCTATCGCACTTGCTAACATGGCAGAAAATGCTGCTGGAGGACACTATGCTGTAGCTGGTGAGTTCTCTAACATGTTTGTTATCGCTGGTGGATCAGGTGCAACTCTTGGTCTGTGTCTCTACATTGCTTTTGCTGCTAAGTCAGAGCAACTTAAAGCGATTGGACGTGCCTCAGTTGTTCCAGCATTGTTCAACATTAATGAACCTTTGATTTTTGGTTTGCCAATTATCTATAATCCAGCATTAGCGATTCCATTTATCTTAGCTCCAATGGTTACAGCTACTATTTACTACTTTGTTAATGCATTGCACTTGATTAATCCTGTTATTGCACAAGTTCCATGGCCAACCCCAGTGGGAATCGGAGCCTTCTTAGGAACAGCAGATCTCCGTGCTGTCTTAGTTGCTCTTGTCTGTGCAGTTGCTGCCTTCCTTGTTTACTTCCCATTCATTCGTGTTTACGATAAGAAATTGTTGAAAGAAGAACAAGAAGCTTAATTTATGGTTAAAGATCTTAACTTTGTTAAGGTCTTTTTTGTTATACTAATGGTATTCAATAAAACATCTATTAAGTAGGAGCAACCCAATGAACAAATTCTTAAGAGCCCTATTTATCCTCGTTATTCTCGCCATGACTGGTGCCATTATTTTTCAGCTATTTTACCCAACCTATATGGGAAGTCACTCGGGGTACGGTATTTCAGTTGGCTGGCAGAGGGAGATTGGAATTTGGAATGTGGCAGTCCTTGTCATCCTGATTGCCGTGAATCTCAAGTACGATTGGTTTTATTTGAGAGCTGTACTGATAGCTTTGATTATTGGAGGCGTCGGTATTGGAACAAATCATTTCCTTAGCTATCTTCAACATCATCACTCAGTCAACGCCATAGGTGCTCTTGAAAATTATCTTTTAGTCCTTGGCTGGGTTGTAGGTTGGTGGCTAGAGGTGTCTCGAATCAAAAAGAAATAAGGTAACTATTGTTTAGATTAGGGAGGTACTTCATAGGATACTTCCCTTATTTTTTTGGTCTCTTTTTCCTTGACAAGTAAAAAGAAAACGTTTACAATTTGATGTATAATGTTTCCTGAAAAGAAAACCAAAAATTGTGAAAACAAGGAGATCATCATATGGCTACTATGAAAGCAGCTCGCTGGCATGCAGCGAAAGACGTTCGTATCGAAGAAGTGGAAGTACCTGAAGTACAGCCTCATCAAGTAAAAGTGGCAGTCAAGTTCACAGGAATCTGTGGTACAGATTTGCATGAATATTTGGATGGACCAATCTTCATTCCAACAGAAGAACATGTGTATTCTGGTCAAAAAGCACCGGTTACTTTGGGACATGAATTCTCTGGTGAGATTGTAGAAGTCGGAAGTAATGTGACTCGTGTCAAAGTTGGCGATCGTGTAACCATCGAACCAATTCTTGCAGAGCACAACTTGATTGGCGATTATAACCTTGATCCAAACTTGAACTTCGTCGGCCTCGCTGCAGATGGTGGTTTTGCGAAATACTGTGTCCTTGATGGTGATCTTGTCCATGTGATTCCAGATAGCTTGAGCTATGAACAAGCTGCTCTTACAGAACCTGCTGCTGTAGCTGTGTATGCAGTCCGTCAATCTGCTTTGAAAGCTGGGGATACAGCTGTTATCTTTGGCTTGGGTCCAATTGGTCTTTTGATCGTTGAAGCCCTTCGTGCAGCAGGCGCATCAAAAATCTATGCGGTTGAATTGTCTCCTGAACGTCAAGCGAAAGCAGAAGAATTGGGAGCAATTGTTGTTCGCCCAGAAGAAGGGGAAACAGTCGTAGAGGCTATCCATCGTTTGACAGGAGGTGGAGCAGATGTTTCTTACGAAGTTACTGGGGTTCCGGTTGTTTTAGGCCAAGCCCTTGCAGCTGTTCATAAAGCTGGGGAATGTATGGTCGTATCTATCTGGGAACGTGAAGCCAGCATCAATCCAAATGAATTCGCCATCCAAGAAAAATCTCTCAAAGGAATTATTGCCTACCGTCACATCTTCCCTAAAGTTTTGGAATTGATGGAACAAGGCTACTTCCCTGCTGATAAATTGGTTACTAAGAAAATTAAATTGGAGAATATCGTTGAAGAAGGATTTGTTGAATTGACCCAAGATAAATCTCAAATTAAAATCTTGGTTGAACCAGAATAAGCATATAAAGGTCGAATGAATAGATAAAGGTCGAAACCGTTTTGTTTCGACCTTTTTGTGTTACAATAACAGAAACAAATAGATTTGGGAGGCGACTATGTCAAAGACGCTAAAAGGTAGTCTGATGGTCATAACTGTTGGAATTGCCTGGGGATTTTCAGGAGTTTCTGGTCAATACCTAATGGCTCATGGTGTTAATGTCAATCTTTTGACGAGTTTACGTTTGCTTCTGTCTGGTATTTTACTAACGGCTTCGGTCTTTTTTAGGCAGCGAGACAAATTAGTACAAGCTATTAAAGATAGAAAAACCTTAGTAAGTATCGCCTTATTTGCTCTCTTTGGTCTGGTACTAAATCAGTACGCCTATCTCAGTGCTATTCAATACACTAATGCTGGGACAGCGACGGTCTTGCAGTATGTCACCCCAGTTATCATCCTGGCTTTTGTATGTGCAAAATATCGTAGGTTCCCAACAGCAGCAGAGCTAGTGGCGATTATCATGGCTATTGTGGGAACCTTTACCATCGCAACGCATGGTCAGATAAGGGAGCTGGCAATTACACCTCTGGGCTTGTTCTGGGGTCTCTTTTCGGCGGTGACCTATGCACTTTATATCTTACTGCCTGCTAAGGCTATTGAAAAATGGGGAAGTTTGATTGTCATTGGTTTAGGCCTGTTGCTCGGTGGTTTAATCTTTCCGATTGTTATCCAAGCCTGGAAGTACGAGCTACCCTTGACTAGTGGAAATCTTCTAGCACTCTTTGGCTTGGTCTTCATTGGGACAGTCTTTGCTTACACCGTTTTTCTTAAGGGGACAACCATGGTTGGAGCTGTCAAAGGGAGTCTCTTGGCTTCGGTAGAACCTATAGCGTCAGTCATTTTGACCGTATTAATTATGGGGGACCGCTTCTTTGCCATTGATGTGGTTGGAATGTTTTTAATTGTTCTTGCTGTTATCATCATATCGCTTAAGAATTTAGTTGCACTTAAAAAACAAGAAAAAATTCAAAGATAATATTGGAGCCTGAGTGATTGTGGCTCTTTTCTTTATTGTTATGTAAAGGATGTTCTTAAAAAATAGGACTTAAGTCCCACACATAAACCTTAAAAATATGGTAGAATAAGAGGTAAACTAACATTTTGGAGAGAAAATGACTATAGACGATTATAGGCCCCATTTTATGGTGGAGGCTGTTTA
This sequence comes from Streptococcus sp. CCH5-D3, assembly GCF_001556435.1. NCBI lineage: Bacteria > Bacillati > Bacillota > Bacilli > Lactobacillales > Streptococcaceae > Streptococcus > Streptococcus sp. CCH5-D3. The sequence goes on along the minus strand of NZ_LSIW01000092.1, from coordinate 30,326 downwards.
TGATTTGAAACCTGACCAGTTACGTGAACACGGTATTCGTGCCGTCTTGGTCGATTTGGACAATACCTTGATTGCTTGGAACAACCCTGATGGGACTCCTGAGCTACGTGCTTGGTTGGATGAGATGACAGAGGCTGATATTCCGGTAGTTGTGGTCTCTAACAATAAATATGAACGTGTTGAACGTGCGGTTGCCAATTTCCATGTGGATTTCGTGAGTCGTGCCATGAAGCCTTTCACTAAAGGCATTAATGAAGCGATTGAGCGTTACCACTTTAACCGAGACGAGGTTGTTATGGTGGGAGACCAGCTAATGACTGACATCAGAGCTAGCCACAGAGCTGGAATTCGCTCGATTTTGGTCAAGCCTTTGGTGAAATCAGATGCTTGGGTAACCAAGTTTAACCGTTGGCGTGAACGTCGCATGTGGAAAAAGATTGAAAAAGCATATGGTCCAATGACCTTCAACAAAGGAATTTAATGGAAGAATTATTTTGTATTGGGTGTGGAGCTCAAATTCAAACAGAAGATAAAGAAAAAGCAGGTTTCACACCTGCTAGCTCTATTAAAAAGGCCGAAGAAACAGGTGAGTTATACTGCCAACGCTGTTTCCGTCTTCGTCATTACAATGAGATTGTGGATGTCCACATCACAGATGATGAATTTTTAAAATTGCTTCATGAAGTTGGTGATAGTGATGCCCTCGTTGTCAATGTCGTTGATATTTTTGATTTTAATGGATCAATCATACCAGGCTTATCACGCTTTGTTTCGGGTAATGATGTGCTCTTGGTTGGAAATAAAAAGGATATCCTGCCTAAATCCGTAAAAGATGGTAAGGTAACCCAATGGTTGACAGAACGTGCCCACGAAGAAGGCATGCGTCCGGTGGATGTCATGTTGACGTCTGCCCAAAATCACCATGCCATTAAAGAGCTAATCCAACGTATTGAAAAACTCCGTAAGGGTCGTGATGTCTATGTTGTTGGTGTTACGAATGTTGGTAAATCAACCTTAATCAATGCCATTATCAAAGAAATTACTGGTGATAAAGATGTTATCACAACCTCTCGTTTTCCAGGAACGACCCTTGATAAGATTGAAATTCCATTGGATGACGGTAGCTATATTTTTGATACACCAGGAATTATTCACCGACACCAGATGGCGCACTATTTGTCAGCTAAGGATCTCAAGTACGTTAGTCCTAAGAAGGAAATCAAACCGAAGACTTATCAGTTAAATGCAGGGCAAACCCTATTCCTAGGTGGACTAGGACGCTTTGACTTTATTGATGGTGATAAACAAGGATTTACAGCCTTCTTTGACAATAATCTAAAGCTTCATCGTACCAAACTAAAAGGCGCAGATGCCTTCTATGATAAGCATGTTGGAAGTCTCCTCATGCCTCCTGGGCCAAAGGATCTTGCCGATTTTCCGAAACTTGTCCGTCACGAGTTCACTGTCAAAGATAAGACAGACATTGTCTTCTCAGGATTAGGATGGATTCGTGTCCAAGGAAAAGCTGACCAACCAACCATCGTTGCTGCTTGGGCACCAGAAGGTGTTGGCGTTGTCGTACGAAAAGCGATTATTTAAACTTAATTAAGTAGTTAAAAGGAATAAACATGTCATTAACATCAAAACAACGTGCCTTCCTCAAATCGGAAGCACACACACTTAAACCTATTGTACAAATCGGGAAAAACGGTCTTAACGACCATATCAAAACTAGCGTTCGTAGCGCCCTTGATGCCCGTGAATTGATCAAAGTAACCCTACTCCAAAACACTATGGAAGATATTCATGAGGTTGCTGAAATCTTGGAAGAAGAAATTGGCTGTGATACAGTTCTTAAGATTGGACGTATCTTGATTCTCTATAAAGAGTCAGCCATAAAAGAAAATCGTAAGTTGTCACCAAAGGTCAAAGCTATCCAAAAATAGTTGCTGACTTTGCTCGGTGAAGGATAAACTAAGGTATAGGAACACTTTTGAAGCATCAGCTAGCCTTAAGTCAGTTGTATAATGCTTGAAAAAGAGGAGGCGTACATGGCACTGGATCTCGTAACCCCATTTACAAAGGTTCAACTAGAAGAAGAAATCAAAGATACTGGACGTAAGCAGGTGGGAATTTTAGGTGGAAATTTCAACCCTGTTCACAATGCTCACTTGGTTGTTGCGGACCAGGTGCGTCAGCAGTTAGGTCTTGACGAAGTTCTTCTCATGCCTGAGTTTGAGCCACCTCATGTCGATAAAAAAGAGACTATTAATGAACAACATCGCCTTAATATGCTTATGTTGGCTATTAACGGTATCGAGGGTTTGGATATTGAAACCATCGAGTTGGAACGTAAGGGAATCAGCTATACCTATGACACCATGAAGCTCTTGACAGAGGCTAATCCTGATACGGATTATTACTTTATTATTGGAGCGGATATGGTCGAATACCTACCAAAATGGCATCGTATTGATGAACTAATCGAGATGGTCCAATTTGTTGGTGTTCAGCGTCCTAAGTATAAGGCTGGAACCTCATATCCCGTTATCTGGGTGGATGTGCCCCTTATGGATATTAGTTCGAGTGCAGTCAGAGCCTACATTAAGAAGGATCGTACACCTAACTTTATGGTGCCGCAGTCTGTACTTGCCTACATCAAGAAAGCGGGGCTCTATAAATGACCTATGAAAAATATCTAGACTATTCTCGTGAAGAACTCCTTGAAAAAGTTCGAGCGGTCATGAGTCCTAAACGCTTCAATCATGTTTTGGGTGTTGAGCGAGCTGCTATTGCTCTTGCTGAAAAGTATGGTTACGATACTGAAAAAGCTGGTTTGGCTGGCCTCCTTCATGATTATGCCAAGGAACTTCCGGATCAGGAATTCTTAGAGCTGATCGATAAGTATGAGCTCGACCCTGAATTGAAAAAATGGGGGAACAATGTCTGGCATGGCATGGTTGGGATTTACAAAATCCAAGAAGATTTGGGTTTGACTGATTCTGAGATTCTACGCAGTATTGAGAACCATACCGTCGGAAGCCATGAAATGTCAACCCTAGATAAGATTGTCTATGTTGCTGATTATATTGAGCATAACCGTAATTTCCCTTTGGTAGAGGAAGCTAGACAAGTAGCTGAGCAATCCTTGGATAAGGCAGTTGCTTTTGAAACCGTCCATACGGTAGAACACTTGGCCCACCAAGCTCTACCGATTTTCCCACAAACCTTGGAAACCTATAATGCTTTTGTGCATTGCTTAAAAGATTAATAACAAATTATTGGAGAATATCATTGACTAAAGAAGAATTACTTGAATTGGTTGTCAAAGCTGCTGATGAAAAGCGAGCTGAAGACATTGTTGCCCTTGATTTGTACGGCCTTACAAGTCTAACAGATTATTTTGTTATTTTGAGTGCAATGAACAGCCGTCAGTTGGAAGCTATTGCCGACAACATCCGTGAGAAAGTGAAAGAAGCTGGCCTTGATGCTAGTCACATGGAAGGTGACAATAAGGGTGGTTGGATTCTTTTGGATCTTAACGATGTTGTTGTTCACATCTTTACAGAAGATGAACGTGCACACTATAACCTCGAAAAACTCTTGCATGAAGCACCAATGGTGGATGTGTCAGCTTATTTGGCATAAAATCTGAACTCAGTTGGCGACAACTGGGTTTTGTTGCTTAAACTAAAGATTTAATAGGAAGGATAGAGCCTTGTGTTTGGTTGGTTTGTCAACTGAACACGAGCTAAAAGCTGTGAGAAAAAGATAAACTTTCTTTGTATCTAGCGATACGGCAGAAAGTTTCCTATTTTCTCTTTGCTTTTGACGCTCTTTGTATCTTGATTTATGGCTACTTATGAAACTTTTGCGGCGGTCTACGACGCTGTTATGGATGATAGTCTTTACGATTTGTGGACGGATTTTTCGCTTCGTCATTTGCCAAAGACTAAGGACAAAAAGAAATTGCTTGAATTGGCTTGTGGAACTGGGATTCAATCTGTACGTTTTTCTCAAGCTGGTTTTGATGTAACTGGACTCGATTTGAGTGCTGATATGTTGAAGATTGCGGAGAAGCGTGCGTCTTCCGCCAAACAGAAAATTGACTTTATTGAAGGCAACATGTTGGATTTATCGCAAGCTGGTAAGTATGACTTTGTGACTTGCTACTCAGATTCAATCTGCTATATGCAGGATGAAGTAGAGGTTGGGGACGTCTTCAAGGAGGTTTATAATATACTGAATGAAGATGGCGTCTTTATCTTTGATGTGCACTCAACCTATCAGACGGATGAGGTTTTCCCTGGCTATTCCTACCATGAAAATGCAGAAGAGTTTGCTATGCTCTGGGATACCTATGAGGATGCGGCTCCGCATTCTATTGTCCATGAATTAACTTTCTTTGTCCAAGAGGAAGATGGAAGCTTTAGCCGTCATGATGAGGTGCATGAGGAACGCACTTATGAGGTCTTGACTTATGATATTTTGTTGGAGCAGGCCGGCTTCAAATCTTTCAAACTTTATGCCGATTTCGAGGACAAGGAACCGACTGAAACTAGTGCCCGTTGGTTCTTTGTGGCGCAAAAATAAGAGCTATGACAGTTACAGGTATTATTGCTGAGTTCAATCCTTTTCATAACGGCCACAAGTATCTCTTGGATCAGGCTAAAGGCGTAAAAATCGTTGCCATGTCTGGGAACTTTGTTCAGCGAGGTGAGCCAGCTATTGTGGATAAGTGGATTAGGACTCAGATGGCTTTGGAAAATGGAGCTGACCTCGTGGTTGAGTTGCCTTTCTTGACAGCAGTCCAGTCTGCCGATTATTTTGCTGCTGGGGCCGTTGATATCTTGTCCCGACTGGGGATTGATAGCCTTACTTTTGGCACGGAAGAAGACCTAGATTACCAGGCAATAGCAAATGTCTATGCTGAAAAGTCCGAGGACATGGAAGCCTTTGTGGAAAACTTGCCAAGTGACCTATCTTATCCACAGAAGACGCAAAAAATGTGGGAGAAATTTGCTGGTGTGGACTTTACTGGCAATACACCAAATCATATCCTAGGATTAGCATATGCCAAAGCTTGTGCTGGTAAGGGCATTAAGTTGAATCCTATCCAGAGACAAGGGGCTGGCTATCATTCCTCAGATAAGGGAGTATCTTTCGCCTCAGCGACCAGTCTACGACTCCACAAGCAAGATAGTGATTTTGTGGATAAGTTCATGCCCGATAGCAAACTTTTTCAGACTTCTCCACAGGTCTCTTGGGATAATTATTTCCAATTGTTGGTTTATCAGATTCTTACAAACCCTAATTTGACCAGTGTTTTCCAAGTGAATGAAGAGATTGCTAGCCGTTTAAAAGCTGCTATCCGTGAGATTTCTTCTGTGGAGGAGCTGGTGGATAAGGTAGCGACCAAACGCTATACAAAAGCTCGTGTGCGTCGTATTTTGACTTATATCCTGGTCGGAGCTGTGGACAACTCTCTGCCTGAATCCATTCATGTGCTTGGGTTTTCTCAAAAAGGGCAGTCTCATCTCAAATCTGTGAAAAAGTCTGTGGATATAGTGGCTCGGATTGGAAAGGAACCTTGGGATATGCTTACACAACAAGCGGATAATGTTTATCAATTAGGTAACCCCGAGCTTTGCGAACAAAACTTTGGACGTGTACCGATTAGAGTAAAATAGTTTTATAGAAGGTCTATCTCTGGTAGGCTTTTTTGCTTCTTTTTCGAATAAATGTAATAGAAAGGATAAACTTGTACAAGTTCCTGACAAGTTTATCCTTTTGGTATATAATAAAAGAAAAGAGGAAAATGAGGTATGCTAATGGAAGCAGTCGTCTATTCAACGTTTCGAAATCATTTGAAGGATTATATGAAAAAGGTTAATGATGAATTTGAACCTCTAGCTGTAGTCAATAAAAATCCTGATGAAGATATTGTAGTGGTCTCAAAGAGTGAGTGGGATAGCATTCAAGAAACATTGCGTATTGTTCAAAATAAAGAACTATCAGACAAGGTTTTAAGAGGAATGGCTCAGGTACGTGCTGGAGAGACTCAAGAGCATGCACTAAAGGAGTAGAAAATGTTACTCACTTTCACTGAAGATGCATGGATAGATTATTGTTATTGGCAAAATCAGGATAGGAAGACACTTAAGCGAATCAATAAGCTGATTAAAGACATTCAACGGGATCCTTTTTCAGGTATTGGGAAACCAGAGCCCTTGAAGTATGACTTTCAAGGAGCTTGGTCTCGGCGAATTGATGCTGAAAATCGTTTGATTTATATGATTGATGGTAAGAGTGTCGCCTTTCTCTCTTTTAAAGATCATTATTAGGTCTACCTCTGGTAGGCTTTTTTTACTTTCCGTAAATTATTTTCCAAAAGGTCAAAAAAGATCAAGCAAAACTATTGACCTATACTGACCAATGGTGTATTATAATCTCATAAGGACTTAGCTTCCTTATAAATCTTGCAGTGCTTGCCTAAATACTTGTCATAAAGTTATTTTGGTTTGACTGCAAAAAAATATGACAAAGGTCAAAAAAAGTCAAAAAAACTATTGACTATTACTGACCAATGTTGTACAATATAAACATAAGGAAATGAAATCCTTATGAAGGCTGTGTCAATAGCCCATATACCAATAAAAAGGATTGCAGCTAGTCTGCAAAAATTTTCATCTGAAAGGTCAGTAAAAGTCAAAACTAAATTCTTGACCCAAGCAGATGAAAGGTATATGATAAAGCTATAAGGAAAAAGGTTTCCTTAATCTACAAGTTTCTTTCTGAAAGAGGCTTAGAAGTTAGCTATATTGAGAGATTCACAGAAAGAAGGTGGCTCTTATGCTAAATGACAATTTATTTAAGACTGTGAAAGTTCTCAGTCTCCTACCAAGAGCAAAACCTGAAATTATTAGAAGAGTAGTTGAAGCTACTAAAAATTTTTAGGGTTTTGGTCAGTAAAAGTCAAAAAACACATTAACATAAAAATAACACTTAAAAAATTTCACAAGAAAACACAAAACGAGGTAATTATATGAACAACAACTTTAACAATATGGACGATCTTTTCAATCAATTGATGGGTAACATGGGTGGTTACCGTTCAGAAAACCGTCGCTATATGATTAACGGTCGTGAAGTGACACCTGAAGAATTTGCGATTTACCGTCAAACAGGTCAATTGCCTGGTAATGAAGGTGAAGCAGTGAACCCAACTCAACAACAAGGTAAAGGACCTAAACAAGATGGTATCCTTGCTAAACTTGGTCGTAACTTGACTGAAGAAGCTCGCGAAGGTAAATTGGATCCTGTTATCGGACGTAACAAAGAAATCCAAGAAGCTTGCGAAATCTTGGCTCGTCGTACAAAGAATAACCCAGTCCTTGTAGGGGATGCTGGGGTTGGTAAAACAGCCGTAGTTGAAGGTTTGGCTCAAGCCATCGTCAATGGTGATGTCCCAGCTGCTATCAAGAACAAAGAAATCATCTCAATTGATATTTCTGGACTTGAAGCTGGTACTCAATACCGTGGTAGCTTTGAAGAAAACATTCAAAACTTGGTAAACGAAGTCAAAGAAGCTGGAAACATTATCCTCTTCTTCGATGAAATCCACCAAATTCTTGGTGCCGGAAGCACTGGTGATGGTCAAGGGTCTAAAGGTCTTGCTGATATCTTGAAACCAGCTCTTTCACGTGGTGAATTGACAGTGATTGGTGCAACAACTCAAGATGAATACCGTAACACTATCTTGAAGAACGCTGCCCTAGCTCGTCGTTTCAACGAAGTTAAGGTCAATGCTCCTTCTGCTGAAGATACTTTCAAGATTCTCCAAGGTATCCGTGATCTTTATGAAAAACACCACAATGTTATCTTGCCAGATGACGTCTTGAAAGCAGCGGTTGATTTCTCTGTACAATACATTCCACAACGTAGCTTGCCAGATAAGGCTATCGACCTTGTCGATGTAACAGCTGCTCACTTGGCTGCTCAACACCCAGTGACTGACGTGAATGCTGTTGAACATGAAATTGAAGCTGAAAAAGCTAAACAAGAAGCTGCAGCTGCCAAAGAAGACTACGAAGCAGCTCTAAACGCTAAGGTTCGTATTGAAGAACTTGAAAAGAAAATTGCTAACCATACAGCAGACCTTAAAGTCACTGCAACTGTTAACGATGTGGCTGAATCTGTAGAACGTATGACTGGTATCCCAGTATCTCAAATGGGAGCAACTGATATCGAACGTTTGAAAGATATGGGTCACCGTTTGCAAACTAAGGTTATCGGTCAAGATAAAGCCGTTGAAGCAGTGGCACGTGCCATCCGTCGTAACCGTGCAGGATTTGACGAAGGTAACCGTCCAATTGGTAGCTTCCTCTTTGTAGGACCTACTGGTGTTGGTAAAACTGAGTTGGCTAAACAATTGGCTCTTGATATGTTCGGAACAAAAGATGCTATCATCCGTTTGGACATGTCAGAATACAGCGACCGCACAGCCGTTTCTAAATTGATTGGTACAACAGCTGGTTATGTTGGTTATGATGACAATAGCAATACTTTGACAGAACGTGTTCGCCGTAACCCATACTCAATCGTCCTTCTCGACGAAATTGAAAAGGCTGACCCTCAAGTCATCACCCTTCTCCTCCAAGTTTTGGATGATGGTCGTTTGACAGATGGTCAAGGTAACACTGTAAACTTCAAGAATACTGTGATTATCGCAACTTCAAACGCTGGCTTTGGTTACGAAGCTAACTTGACAGAAGATGCTGATAAACCAGAACTTATGGATCGTTTGAAACCTTACTTCCGTCCAGAATTCCTTAACCGTTTCAATGCTGTCATCGAATTCTCACACTTGAGCAAAGAAGATCTTTCTAAGATTGTAGACCTTATGTTGGTTGAAGTTAACAAGACGCTTTCTAAGAAAGACATTGACTTGGCAGTTAGCGAAGCTGCTAAAGAATACATGACTGAAGAAGGCTACGACGAAGTCATGGGTGTTCGTCCACTCCGCCGTGTGGTTGAACAACAAATCCGTGACAAAGTCACAGACTTCCACTTGGATAACCTTGATGCTAAACACCTAGAAGCTGATATGGAAGATGGTGTCTTGGTTATCAAAGAAAAAGATGCTAAATAAAAAGCATAAAGCCTCCTAATCCTATTTATGAAGCAGAGATGTTAAACGTCTCTGCTTTTCTTTTTATAAATTTTTTAGACTTTCCTTGGGTGCTAGGGACGGAAGTGACTTCCTAGCGGATTCCATTCCTAAGATTTGAGCCTGGGTCTCAAATCTTCCGAGTGAGGGAAACATTATTGCTTCTCTCACTTTTAGCACAGCGGAAAGTCTTGTATTGTGTATAGCTGTGACTTTTATATTTATTCTTAAATATAAAATGAGATAAAATTGTTTAAATTATGATAACATGGTAAATAGTTAAAAATATATTCTATTTTCAAGAAAGCGTTGACAACGCATTCATATCGCTATATAATTTTTGTGTAAAATTAAATTTTAGTTAGTGATTTCTTGGGTTTAATATTACAATCTTTTGTTATTTGATAAGGAGAAATAATGTTAAAAGTAGTTTTATGGATTTTGGCTATTCTACTTCTTGTAGGAATAGCAATGTTGAACCCCCTAATTGCAGCTGGTATTGTGATTGCAGGATTGTTAATCCAGTTGTTTTTGAAGAAATGAGTTAATAGGAAAAAAGTATGAAAAAGATAATATATGGTATTTTAGCGATTTTATTAGTGATTGTCGTAGGATTCATTTTTCTTAGCGTATATAAAGGGAGTGAGTCATCTGGTAATCAAAAACCAAAGACAGAAATCATAGTAAATGTAAAATCTTTGGAAAAGGTCAGTGAGTTAGTTTTACTCAATGCATCTATTCAAAAAGTTAAGTCAATAGAAAATAATACAAAGTTATTTGGTAGTAACTTTGTAATACCTGGTTCAGAAAAGAAAGCACTCATTATTCTAAATTATACGGCAAAATTCGGTATTAAGAATGATGTAACCATTAAAGATAATGGTAATCATAATTATCAAGTTACATTACCCAAATTTGAAGTTATTGGTGTTGAATTAGATAAAGACAAACCTTATACACTCTACGATACTAGTGGAGGGATTCTTAGTTATTCGACTAAAGACATAGATACTGGTGAGGCTGTTGCAGAAGGTTTTTCAAATAAGGAACAACAAGGTTTTATAAAGGACAATAAAAAATTATTAAAGGAGTCAGCCGAGAAGTACTACTCTACAATGATTAAATCTTTGGACCACGAGGCAAAAGTGACAATTGAAACTCAAAAATAAAGGTAAGGAAAAGATATGTTAAAGTAAATTTTTAATGTTAGCGTTTATGTATTTGCAGTTTTTGGATTTATATTTACATTGTTAATAATTTTTTTGGCTATTAGAGATTCTTCGAATGAAAATTCTACTAATGGCAATAATACGTCAAAAGTAGGACAAAGTATTACGGGTTCGAAAAAAAAGTAGCAAAAACGGAAGAACTATATAGTGATAAAAATATTAAAATAACAAGAACTGGTGGAAATATTATTATTGATAACTTAACGGATAAAGAAATTAATATTGAATCAACTATTGTAATTAACAATAGTATTGAAGCAACACCATTTAGTTCGTCACAATCTAGTATCGATCCGAAAGGAAAGCAGTCAGTATCTATATCAGAATTTGTTGCAGTTAATCCAGGACAGAAAGTTGAGGAATCAGACGAAAAAGCAAAAAAAGCAAACTACTATAAGCATAAAATGAAGAGCGGTGAAAATATTGGGTGGACTGCTAATATACAGAATGGTAACTATGATACAATGAATTCATTTAGTATAAATTTTAATTACTAATTGTGAGGAGATGCAGAATGGATTTATTGGATAAACTGTTAAGTAATAAGATTGTTAATACAAATGGTTACACACGTTCAGATACTGGTACCAAAGTCCATTCCTATTTAAGGACACATCCTAAAAATCAAGGCTTAACGAGATCAGCAACACGTTCTATTATTAATGCTTTAAAAGAGAAATAGTAATTATATGAAAATAGGTTTAGTAGTGTTCTCTTTAATCTGATTAGTGGTGCCTTTTATTATTGAATGGTACTTTCTGTTGTGAAAAAAAGGAACATTGAGTGACTATTACACTATCCATAAACTTTTTATAAGTTTTCATCATTGATAAAAAAGGTAAGTAGCACAGGCTACTTACCTTTATTCTTTATCCTCACCCTGATATTTTTTCAAGCGTTCTTGGATGATGTTGAGTCGGGGTTCGAGGTTTTTCTTGAAGACGCGTGTTTTATAGTTAAGGTCTTGTTTGATGTCAGCGAGAACAAGGTTTTGTTCCTTGATGATGTCAAGGTTGCGTTTGATATTGTCCAGATCGTGAGAGATATTTTCTCGTGATTGGTTGAGGTCTAGGATTTCCTCTTTGATGTCTTCACGTCGTTTATAGGCGTAGTAGGCACCGTAGGCGAGGGCTCCAAGAGCTAGAAAGCGTCCAATTTTCATTCTGTTACCTCTTTAGCGATGCTGTCAGCAAGGTCAGCCAGGGCAGCGAAGTCTGGTTCGTGTTCGTCAAATCCCATGTGGATACCATCGTCTGCACCGTAACGAGGAACGAGATGAATATGAGCGTGGAAGACGGTTTGTCCAGCAACTTCTTCGTTGTTATTAAGGATATTCATGCCGATTGCTCTAGTTGCTTTTTGCACGGCACGAGCAATTTTTGGAACACGGCTAAAGACAGTCTCAGCAGTCTCAGCAGACATTTCTAAGATGTTACGAACGTGCTCTTTAGGAATAACCAAGGTATGTCCTTTTGTAGCTTGTGAAATATCGAGGAAGGCTAGAACCTTGTCGTCCTCGTAGACTTTTGATGAAGGGATTTCTCCAGATATAATTTTACAGAAAATACAATTATCCATAATAACGACCTTTCCATGAGTTTTTGTTATAATAGATTATATCATACCAAAGAGAGAAAAGATAATGCTTAAATTAGAAAAGGTGACGGGTGGTTACGCTAATATTCCCGTCCTAAAAGATGTGACTTTTGAGGTGGCTGATGGCGAATTAGTTGGTCTTATCGGTCTTAATGGTGCTGGGAAATCAACAACAATTAACGAGATTATTGGTCTCTTAACACCTTATGGGGGACAGATTGCCATTGATGGGTTAACCATTCAGCAAGATTCAGCTAGCTATCGTCAGAAGATTGGTTACATCCCTGAAACGCCAAGCCTCTATGAAGAATTGACGCTTCGTGAACATTTGAAAACGGTGTTGATGGCCTATGGTCTTGATGTGACTGAAGGAATGGCACGTGCGGACAAGTACCTTAAGCTCTTTCGTTTAGATGAAAAGCTAGATTGGTTCCCGACTCAGTTTTCAAAGGGGATGAAGCAGAAGGTCATGATTATCTGTGCCTTTATTGTGAATCCAAGTCTTTTCATTGTTGATGAACCCTTCTTGGGCTTGGACCCCTTGGCAATCTCCGACTTAATTGAGCTTTTAGCTGAGGAAAAAGCTAAGGGCAAGGCAATTCTCATGTCTACACACGTTTTGGATTCGGCTGAGAAGATGTGTGACCGCTTCGTGATTTTGCACCATGGACAGGTCTTGGCACAGGGAACTCTTGAGGAGCTCCGTCAGACTTTTGGCGATGATAGTGCTAGTCTTAACGATATCTACATGCAGTTAACTAAGGGAGAATTGTCATGATAGCTAAGCTATTTAAGGAGCGTAGCAAGCGATTCAATGCCCGCTGTGCTAAGTATAGTCGCTACGTCTTTAATGATCACTTTATCTTGGTTCTTCTCTTTCTGCTAGGTTTTGTATTGGTTCAGTATAGCCAGTTGCTTCGACATTTTCCAAAGAATCCGTGGGCAATCATTCTTGGTTTGCTAGTGCTTTGTCTTCTATTGCCTTTCTGGGGGAATATTGCGACTTATTTAGAGCCAGCTGATAAGCATTACCTTTTGGTGAAGGAAGAAGAGGTGTTAGACCATGTTAAGAAGGCAACAGGGCGTGCTTTTAGATTTTGGGTAATCGTACAAAGCCTGATTTTTATTTTGGTTATTCCGCTCTTTTTAGCCTTGGGACTTCCAGTTTGGGGAGTTATCCTTGTAGCTGTGGCTATGGCTATTCTTAAGTACTTCATTTTTCAGAAAAAGGCTCAACCTTTTTATAAGCAGTCTGGACTGAATTGGACTGAGGCTATTGCAGCGGAAAATAAGCGTCAACAATCGATTCTGAAGTTCTTTTCACTCTTTACCAATGTTAAAGGGATTACGTCGAGTGTTAAACGCCGTGCTTATTTGGATGGTATTCTCAAACGTACAAAGAAAGACAAGGAACATACTTGGTACAATCTTTACCTAAGAGCCTTCTTGCGTTCTGGGGATTACTTTGCCCTTAGTTTACGCCTGTTTGCCCTAACACTTCTAGTTATCTTTTTGGTTCCTGAAAAATGGTTGGCTATGGTGCTTGTGGTTGTTTTTGATTACCTCTTGCTCTTTCAGCTCACGGCACTTAAATCGCACTTTGCTTATCAGAGAATGGCTAACCTTATGCCAGTTGGAAAAGACATGCAGGTAAGCAATCTTAAGCGCTTGATTAGCCAGATTGTACTTGGGATGACTCTGGTACAGGCTATTTGTCTCTTCGACCTTAAGTTTAGCCTGATTTTGGTTGGAATGATGCTAGTTCTGAGCCTTGTTTACCTACCAGCCAAGCTTAAGAAGATGATTGACTAACACCTATTAAATAAGTTAAAATAGAAACGAATGACTAAAGAAAAAGGAGATGCCTAGGTGACATCAACAGATAAAGATTTGAGCCTGACTCCTCTCAAAGGAAATAGTGGTAAGGCCTATATGGGAACTTACCCAAACGGAGATCGCGTCTTTGTGAAGATGAATACAACACCAATCTTGGCAGCTCTTGCCAAGGAACAGATTGCACCACAGCTCTTGTGGGCTAAGCGTCTGGGAAATGGTGACATGATGAGTGCACAGGAGTGGCTTGATGGTCGTATTTTGACCAAACATGACATGAACAGTAAACAGATTATCCAAATTCTTGGTAATTTGCACCGCTCTAAACACTTGGTTAATCAACTCTTGCAGTTGGATTATCATATTGAAAATCCTTTCGATCTTCTACACGAGTGGGAGGAAAATGCCGCTTACCAATTGCGTGAAAATGGCTTCCTTCAAGACGTTGTTAGAGATTTGAAACGTCATCTTCCAGAGTTTCGTGCGGAAATTGCAACAATTGTTCACGGAGATGCTCGTCATAGTAACTTTGTCATCACAACCTCAGGATTGATTTATTTGGTTGATTGGGATTCTGTACGTCTAACAGATCGTATGTATGATGTGGCGCAGATCCTCAGCCATTACATTCCATTGGCACATTGGCCACAGTGGTTGTCATACTATGGCTATAAGAACAACGACCTTGTGATGGACAAGATTTATTGGTATGGGCAGTTTTCATATTTGACACAGATTTCAAAATTCTTTGATAGTCGTGATATGGAACATGCCAACCGAGAAATTTATGAACTTCGTAAATTCAGAGAGACCTTGCACAGATATTAGAAAGTAGACATGCGAGTTAGAAAACGTAAAGGTGCAGAGGAACACCTAGCTAACCATCCTCAGTACGTTATCCTTGAGCCGGAGGCTGCTAAAGGTAAGTGGCATGAGCTTTTTGGTAATGACAATCCTATCCATATCGAGGTAGGATCTGGTAAAGGGGCCTTCATTACTGGTATGGCCCAACAAAACCCTGACATCAACTACATTGGTATTGATATTCAGCTGTCTGTATTGAGCTATGCCTTGGATAAGGTTTTGGCTTCGGGTGCTGAAAATGTCAAACTCTTGCGCGTGGATGGTTCAGCCTTGACCAATTATTTTGAAGATGGCGAAGTGGATATGATGTATCTGAATTTCTCAGATCCATGGCCTAAGAGTCGCCACGAGAAACGTCGTTTGACATACAAGACTTTCCTAGATACTTATAAGCAAATTTTGCCTGAAAATGGAGAGATTCACTTTAAGACAGACAATCGTGGACTTTTTGAATACAGTTTGGCGAGCTTTTCACAGTATGGAATGGTTCTCAACAAAGTTTGGTTGGACCTTCATGCCAGTGATTATGAAGGCAACGTCATGACTGAATACGAGCGTAAGTTCTCAGAAAAAGGTCAGGTCATCTATCGAGTAGAGGCCCAGTTTAAAGATTAACTCTTGAAAACTTGATTAAAGATAACGATTAGCCATTAATAGGCTAATCGTTTGATGTGGAGAGGTCGCATAGAGGCCGAGTGCGCACGCTTGGAAAGCGTGTAGTCCTTAACGGGGCTCGGGGGTTCGAATCCCCTCCTCTCCTTTGAGAAATAGACAAAAAATCCCTTCTATGACAGAAGGGAACTTTTTGTTGTCCTTAATTGAAAAATCTTTCTAATCCCAAGGGCTCTGGATACCTGCTACCCAACCAGTACAGAGGGCGCTAGTGATGTTAAAACCGCCGGTATGGGCATTGATGTCAAGGACCTCTCCTGCAAAGTGTAGGTGAGGGACTTTTTTACTTTCTAGGGTCTTGGGATTAATTTCCTTAAGGTCAACGCCACCTTTAGTCACAAAGGATTTGGCAAGTGACATTTTACCTGTGATTGGGATTTCCATGTCCTTAAGCTGACTGATAATGTTTTCCAAGTCCTTGGGGCGTAGTTGTTTAACCTTGCTGTCAGCCTTATCTTCTGCTAGGAATTCAGCAACACGCTCAGGCACAAGCGCTTTGAGGGTGTTTTTGACAGATTTTTCGCGATTCTCCTCAAAGTAAGTCTTGAGATTTTCTTGGCTTTGGTTGGGAAGAAAGTCCAGATGGGCAATCTCACCACCCTTAACAAAGCTAGAAAGACGTAGGGCGGCTGGTCCAGATAGGCCAAAATGGGTGAAGAGAAGGTCGTGAGTAATCTTGTGTTTGCCATAGGACAGAGTGACATCGTCAAGAGAAATTCCCTGTAAAGCCTTGTGAGGAAAGTCGGTTAGGAGTGGACTTTCCGCAGCTTCAAGTTCAGTGACATGGAGCTTAAAATGGCGGGCAATATCATGTCCAAAACCAGTTGAACCAGTCGATGGGTAGGATTTTCCTCCAGTTGTGACGATGAGTTTATCACTGGTAAAAGTCTGGTCTGAAGACTTAACTTGGAATTGCTTATCAACTTTTTTGACGGAGACAACTTCTGTATTGGTAAGGATACTAGCGCCCAGTTCTTGAATTTTATTTTCCAGAGCTTGGATGATGGTCCGTGATTTATCTGTCTTAGGGAAGACACGTCCGTGATCCTCAACCTTGAGTTTGACACCATTGTCCTCGAAAAAAGCAATGATATCGTGGTTATCAAATTGTGAAAAGACGCTATAGAGGAAACGTCCATTACCAGGAATGCCTGCTAGAAGGTCGTCTAAAGTCCCGTTGTTAGTAACATTACAACGTCCACCACCAGTACCAGACAGCTTCTTTCCGAGACGTTTGTTTTTTTCAATTAGGAGGGTTTGTTGGCCATAGAAGGCTGAGGCAATGGTTGCCATCATGCCAGCAGGCCCTCCACCAATAACGATAGTATCAAAATGTTTCATGCCTTTATTTTAGCATAATTTAAAAAGGGAGAATAGTTGGTAAATGGTCAGTTTTTTTAGACAATTTATGTTAGAATAGGAGTAGAAGTTTAAATTAGAATAGTTATTAACTATGGAGGAAAATATCGTGTCTGAAAATAACATGAAACACCGTTCATCTGTCTACGATAGCATGGTTAAATCACCTAACCGTGCCATGCTTCGTGCGACTGGGATGACGGATGATAGTTTTGAAAAGCCTATTGTTGGGGTTATCTCAACTTGGGCTGAGAACACACCATGTAATATCCACTTGCACGGTTTTGGTCAAATTGCCAAAGAGGGTGTTAAAGACGCGGGTGCTTGGCCGGTTCAATTTGGTACGATTACCGTTGCCGATGGTATTGCCATGGGGACACCAGGGATGCGTTTCTCATTGACATCTCGTGATATCATTGCTGACTCAATCGAAGCAGCTATGGGTGGTCACAACGTCGATGCCTTTGTTGCAATCGGTGGTTGTGATAAGAACATGCCTGGTTCTATGATTGCCATTGCTAACATGGATATTCCAGCGATTTTTGCCTATGGTGGTACCATTGCACCAGGTAATCTTAACGGTAAGGATATCGACTTGGTTTCTGTTTTCGAAGGTATCGGTAAATGGAACCACGGTGATATGACCGCTGAAGAGGTTAAAGAACTTGAATGTAATGCCTGCCCTGGCCCTGGTGGTTGTGGTGGTATGTATACTGCCAACACAATGGCGACAGCCATCGAAGTAATGGGGATGAGTCTTCCAGGATCATCATCTCACCCTGCAGAATCAGCTGAGAAAAAAGCAGATATCGAAGAAGCAGGTCGTGCAGTTGTTAAGATGCTTGAACTAGGTCTTAAACCATCAGATATCTTGACACGTGAAGCCTTTGAAGATGCCATCACTGTCACAATGGCACTTGGTGGTTCAACCAATGCGACACTTCACTTGCTCGCTATTGCTCACGCTGCTAATGTTGATTTGACACTTGAAGATTTCAACGATTTCCAAGAGCGTGTACCTCACTTGGCTGACTTGAAACCTTCAGGTCAATATGTCTTCCAAGACCTTTACAACGTCGGTGGTGTGCCAGCCGTTATGAAATACCTTCTTAAGAATGGTTTCCTTCACGGTGATCGTATCACATGTACTGGTAAGACTGTTGCAGAAAACTTGGAGGCCTTCGATGATTTGACACCAGGTCAAAAAGTCATCATGCCGCTTGAAAATCCTAAACGTGCTGATGGTCCATTGATTATCTTGAAAGGTAACTTGGCTCCAGAAGGTGCGGTTGCCAAAGTATCAGGGGTTAAAGTTCGTAACATTACTGGTCCTGCTAAAGTATTTGACTCAGAAGAAGATGCCATCGAAGCCGTTCTTTCTGATGAAATCGTTGATGGCGACGTAGTTGTTGTACGTTTTGTAGGTCCTAAGGGTGGTCCTGGTATGCCAGAAATGTTGTCATTGTCATCAATGATTGTTGGTAAGGGGCAAGGGGACAAGGTTGCCCTCTTGACAGACGGACGTTTCTCAGGCGGTACTTACGGACTCGTTGTTGGTCACATTGCTCCTGAAGCTCAGGTTGGTGGACCTATTGCCTACCTCCGTACAGGTGATATGGTTACAGTTGACCAAGATACCAAAGAAATTACTATGCACGTTTCAGACGAAGAGTTGGCGAAACGTAAAGCGGAAACTGAGTTGCCACCACTTTATAGCCGTGGTGTCCTCGGTAAATACGCTCACATCGTTTCTTCAGCGTCACGTGGTGCCGTTACCGACTTCTGGAATATGGATAAATCAGGTAAAGCCTAATGAAATGATATCAACAAAATCACACCGGACATTTGTTCGATGTGATTTTTTGATATTAATTTCTAAGACAGTTGTTGGCAGTGTGATGACAAGTAATGGTTTGTCTGTTGTTACTCTAGTAAAAAACCGGTTGGAAATGTCCAACCGGTTTTCCTTTTATTTTCCGCCTCGAGGTGAGATACCAAGAGCGATACGTCCATAACGACTGATGCGTGTCATCTTCCAGACCGGTGAATAAGTGGTTTCCACCTTGACAGAGTTAATACCGTCAATGGATTTTAGCTTTTCAGCGATTTCATAAGGCATAGTCTCTTCACAGCCACAACCAGTATCAGTAAAGGTCATAAGGAAGTAGCAGTGGCCATTTTCATCGACAGTGATTTCATAAATCAAACCAAGGTTGTAAATGTCTAGCTCAATCTCAGGGTCGAATACAGTGGTCATTTGTTCGACGATTGGCTCTAAGAAGGGCTGGGCCAAATCATTGACCTTAATATCATCACGGAAGTTTTTCATAGGACTCATTCTTTCTATTTTGCTTTTGTTTATTATGGCATAATTTAGGGCTTTTTTCAATCTCGGATGGCAATATGAGGCTTTAGTAAGCGAGTAAAGTAACAATAAAAAAACTCCAACAGTCAAACCGTTGAAGATAATGTGATTGATGCTTCAATATCAAGTCGTTTTGCAACCAAGGTTGCTCGAATACCATCAAAAATTGGAGCAAGAATGAAAATCCCAAACCTTGTGGAATTGTTCCCACCATTCCTAGATATAACAGATCTGATACCGACCAAAGCCAATTTGGAAGTACCGATTGTTTAAGTCAAAGACTTTCCTTCTATATACATTTATACCCACACATAGTTTACCAAAAGCTTAGCTTCCTATCAAGTAAATTGTTTGAAGAGTGAAAGGAAAAAAGTCCTTCAGATATCCAGAATAACTAGTCAAATTGACAGAAAGGAGTGATTGTGATATTCTCATAGTAAGACATTTCAAGAGAAAATGAGGCTATTATGAGTATTGAAAAGACAGTCAGCGAGATTGCTGAAATCCTTGGTGTTAGTCGTCAAGCAGTCAATAATCGTGTCAAACAACTTCCAGAAGAAGATCTAGAAAAAAATGCTAAAGGGGTTACTGTCGTTAAACGCAGTGGCTTAATTAAGTTGGAGGAAATTTACAAGAAAACCATCTTTGACGATGAGCCAATCGATGAAGAAACAAAACAACGTGAGTTGTTGGAGATTCTTGTAGACGAGAAAAACTCTGAGATTGCCCGTCTCTATGCTCAGTTGAAGGCTAAGGACGAACAGTTGTCTAACATGGATGACCAATTGCGTGTTAAAGACGTTCAAATCGCCGAAAAGGACAAGCAAATTGATCAACAGCAGCAATTGACCTTGACTGCTATGAAGGACAAGGAGGAGCTTAAACTGGAACTTGATGAGGCTAAGGTTGAGGTTGACGAAGCCAAGGCCCAAGTGGAAGAAATCCAGACCAAACAAGAAGAAGCTTCTAAAAAAGGTTTCTTTGGACGTCTATTTGGAAAATAAAAAAGAAGCTGGGACTCAGTCTCAGCTTTAACTATTGTAGGAGATTAAAATGGAAAATTTAGAAACTTATATTGCCTTTGATTTGGAGTTTAACACGGTGGATGGGGTTAGCCATATTATCCAAGTATCGGCCGTTAAGCTGAATCAGCATGAGGAAGTGGACCAGTTTAATTCTTTCGTCTATTCGGATGTTCCTTTGCAATCCTTTATCAATGGTTTGACTGGAATTACAGCGGATAAGATTGCCAAGGCACCAAAGCTAGAGTCTGTTCTGGCGGATTTTAAATCATTTGTTGGTGACACTCCACTTATTGGCTACAATGCTCTTAAATCAGATTTGCCTATTCTAGCTGAAAATGGTTTAGACTTGGAAGAGCAGTATGCTTTAGATGTTTTCGATGAGGCCTTTGCCCGTCGTGCTTCTGATTTGAACGGTATTGTTAACCTCAAGTTGACTAGTGTGGCAGATTTCTTTGGAATCAAGGGACACGGTCATAACAGCTTGGAGGATGCTCGTATGACCGCACAGATTTACGAGAAGTTTCTCGAATTAGATGAGAATGCCAAACTTTTGGAGCAACAGGAAGAAGTCAGTAACAATCCTTTTGCTGCCTTAGGTTTGGGTGGCCTTTTCGACTAGGGCTTTACAGAAGCTGTAAAGGCTGTAAAGAGTGATAGCTAACTTTTTCTGTAAGAAAAGAAAATCCTCTAGGGTTAGAGCTTGCATATTACCTTGCGTTATAAGGTAGAATCTAGGTATCAAGGGTGGCCAAGGTCCTCCTTTGATAGAAAATCTAAAAAGGAGGTGACTGAGATGTCGCAGTTTTCAACAGGAGAGTTGGCTAAGGCAGCAGAAGTGTCTGTTAGGACTGTCCAGTACTATGATCAACGAGGTATCTTGACGCCGTCTGAAGTCACAGAAGGTGGTCGGAGAATCTATCACGAATCAGACTTGGAACGCCTGCAAGTCATTTGTTTCTTAAGAGATTTGGACTTCTCAATCAAACAAATCAAGAAACTCTTGCAAGAGGAGAATAGGGAACAGGTTTTAGAGCTTTTGTTGACAGACCAAATCGAGAGTTTGGAAAAGTCTTCGAAGGAAATAGAGGTCAAACTAAAACGTGCCCGTCACTTGCAAAAAGAAACTGCTAAACGACATCAACTTTCGCTGGAAGATTTGTCAGACATTTCACGTCTTATGGAAAATCAAAAATCATGGCGTCATTTGCAGTTGAGAATATTTGGGAGCATCAGTCTAGCGAGTCTTCTTTATATCATAGCCCTACTGATAGTCATTTATTATTTTAAGGATCCTAGAGGTTTGTTTGTTGTCTGTCCTGCTTATATTATAGTAGTGAATTTAGTGATGTTTCACTATAGAAAGCAGTTTGAATACCTTTGTCCTAATTGTCATAGGACCTTTGATCCAAGTTTTAAAGAATTTGCCATTGCCGGACATACACCAAGGACTCGTAAGTTGACTTGTCCTCATTGTCATGTAAAGACCTACTGTTTGGAGTTAGCTAAGACTAAAACGAAATAAATTTATCGAATATAAAAAAACGCTTGAGAATTACTTCTCAGGCGTTTTTAGCTTATTCAACTGAACTTAGAGCTTCGAGCATATTAAGCTTGGCTAGGCGGTTATTAACAACGAAGCCAAGGATAATAAGAATGAAGCCGATAAGAACAGCTGGTAGAAGGTAGGTAGCCAAACCGATAGATGGATCAAACATGATACGATCTGGCGGAATGATGCTTACCATATATTGGTGGAGTGCTTGTCCAAGACCAAACCCTACGAAGATACCGATGATAGACAGGTAAATAGTTTCACGATAGATGTAGAGGGATACTTCATTATTGTAGAAACCAAGAACCTTAACGGTTGAAAGTTCGTGGATACGTTCTGAAACGTTGATGTTAGTTAGGTTATAGAGAACAACCACAGCAAGGAGAATGGAAACTGTAATCAAAATACCAATAACCTGTGTCAATGAATTGACCATAGTGCTGATTTGCAGTTTAAGGTTGTTGTTTTGAACAACACCGTAAACATTTGGCAAGTTGATGAATTTGGCTGCCATATTTTCAACATTTTGCTTAGTTGGTTCAGCGAGAGTAACAAGGTTGGCATTATTCACTGAAGGTGTCCCAAAAGCTTTTTGGTAGTAGCTAGCATTCATAAAGAGGAAATGCCCCATGTACATTTCAGTGATACCAGCTATCTTAATCTTGACAGATTCATCCTGACTGTTTTGCACAGTAATGGTATCTCCAACCTTGAGGTTTAGAAGTTTTGCCATTTTTTCAGAGATAATTGCTCCGTCATTAGATAGCTTGAGAGTCTTATTGCGGTCTCGGTCATGTAAGCTAACGTAACTGTCAATGAGCTTTTCGTCACGGTCGTTAAAGACAAGGGTTGAGATTTCTTGGGTGTCCTTATTGGTACCGACAATTTTTTGCAAGGTTTCAAAATGGACATTCAAGTATTCTTTGACGTCTTTGCTATCGAGGAGTTTAGTGAGTTCCTCATCCAGAGTACTTGACGCATTTGGTTGCTTGGCAACAATCATATCATAGTGAATGATGTCTTCAAACTGTTGCTGGTTAAGGTTAGATACAGAAGATCGAATTCCTAAACCTGCGAAGAGAAGTGCAATAGAACCTGCGACACCAAAGAGAGTCATAAACATCCGTTGCTTATAGCGGAAAATATTACGCATGGTAACTTTTTCCGTAAAGCTGAGACGTTTCCAAAGCGGTGTGATGCGCTCTAGGACAATCTTAGCTCCTGCTCGAGGTGGTTTTGGAAGAAGGAGTTGGGAAGGTTTTTCCCAGAGCTCTTTCTTGGCAACCACAAAGGCAGGTAGCATAGCAGATAAGAGACCTAAAAGGAAGGCCACAAGGGTAAGTCCTAAGTAGAAGTGCAATTCAAAAGCAGGAAGCTGCAAATCGCTCTTATAAGTGTTGTGAATTAGAATCGGAAGTAGTGTATGACCGGTAATAACACCTGCGGTTGTACCAGTAATACTCGTTATCAAACCATAAATGACGAATTTATGGATAATTCGCGAATTACTGTAGCCTAGGGCGTTGAAAATACCAGCCTTACCACGCTCTTCTTCAACAAAGCGTCCCATGGTTACAAAGGTAACCAAAGCTGCCATAAAGTAGAGAGCGACAGGGAAGATGTTACTCACATCGTGAATGATGTTAATATTACTTTCATAAGCAACATATCCCTCGGAACCCGGAATCTCTCGACGCGAGTAGAATTGATAGCTGGGCGCTGGTAAATTATCAACCATTGCTTGACTTTCTTCGAGTTCTTTTTGCTTGGCTTCAATCTTGGTAGTAGCTTCTTTGACACTAGCAGCTTCAGCAGCGTTGCTTGTAGCCATTTGCTGGGTCTGTGCGAGAGCTGTTTCAAGTTCTTGTTTAGCTTGAGTAATTTGAGCTTGAGACTGAGACTTGATCTCAGTTAGGCGTTTCTCAGGTTCATCTTTAAAGAGTTTCTTAAGTTCAGCTTTTCGTTCAGAAATCTTATTTGCGTATTCCTCACTAAAAGGACTAACATTTTCCAAATCCTTGTAGCGGATGCGGGCAATCATGTAATCATTAGAGGTGAAGTCCGTCTCTGGCACAATGGCGTAGCCATCTAGTTTCCCCGTACCAGCGCTGGCATTACCAAGACGGTTCCTAGAGAGAAGTTCAGAGGAATTAACAAAACCAGTAATGGTATATGTTTGTTCCTTTAACTGTTTTTGCCCTGAGCTATCTACTGGCTCAGAAAAGTTAATCTTATCTCCGACGCTATATTCCTCTTTATAAGTTGAGGAAAGAGCGATTTCCCCGTCCTTGGTAGGAAGTTTCCCCTCAATAAGGTCGTAAGTGGAGATGTTCTTAGGTTTAGAGAAGATACGAAATGCCGTATTCGTCCCCTTGACGACAGCATCTTTGAAATAACCATACTCGATGTCTACATTCTTCTTTTTAATTGTATTGAGAAGGTCCTGATCGGTTTGGTTGATACTGTAAGTACTGATTAAGCTCAAGTCAGCTGTTTGATGCGTCTTGAAGAAGTGTTCCCCAGTTTTCTTCATATTAGGAGAAGTTACTTTAAGACCAATCAAGGCAAAGGATCCCAGTGCCATAAGTAAGGCAATCGAGAGCATACGCCCTTTAGAAGCTACAAAGGTTCGCCAAACATCTTTCCAATAAGTTGTTTTTTTCATGACGTTGCTCCTTTCTAGTATTCCAAGTCCTCGATTTTTTGTGGATTAGGATTAAGTTCCACACTCTTAATCTTGGCATCGTGCATTCGAATGACACGATCGGCAATTGGAGCTAGAGAAGCATTATGGGTAACGATAATAACAGTTGTTCCCTGTTTGCGAGCCATTTCTTGAAGGAGGGTCAGGATTTGTTTCCCTGTTTGATAATCCAGAGCCCCTGTTGGTTCATCACAAAGAAGAATCTTTGGATTTTTGGCAACGGCGCGTGCAATAGCGACACGTTGTTGCTCCCCACCAGATAGTTGTGATGGGAAGTTGTCTAAGCGGTCTCCCAAACCGACTTCGACCAGTGTTTGAGTAGCATCTTTAGCGTTTGGAACGATTTCAGATGCTAGTTCGACGTTTTCCCTGGCCGTAAGGTTAGAAACTAAGTTGTAAAATTGGAACACAAAGCCAACGTCCTCACGACGATAGGTTGTAAGTTCTTTGGCTGTGTATTCAGAGATATCCTTACCATCAATAATGACGCGGCCTTCGTCATTGGTGTCCATACCACCTAAGATGTTAAGAACGGTTGATTTCCCAGCGCCAGAGGCACCAAGAATAACGACAAGCTCCCCTTTTTCGATATCAAAGCTTACGTCGTTGTTTGCGATAATTTCCAGATCACCGGTTTTATAGCGTTTATAGCTATGCTTCATTTGAATATAAGCCATGAATTTCCCTTTCATACGAAAATAATGATGCTGATAATTACCTATCTTTCCGTACTCTATTGTAACGGATTTTCCTTGGAATATCTAGGTTTTGAGGCAAAAAAAGGGTTAAAAGTGGAGAAGTTCTTCTTACATGTGACAGAAATGTGGACGAAGCGCTTACATATGAGAAAATACTATTTCAGATGAGCTTTGAGTGAGGTGAAGATTTGGTGAAATAGTTATAAAGTTAGGTTATTTTCAGTCTTTTACGGAGTGGATATACTATTTTTTTCAATTTCCATAATTATCGGAGAGTTTAGGTCGGTAAATACTTCATCATAGGGGTGCCAAAGGGGATCTAGTTTTCCGTCAAAGTTGATGATAGATAAAGAGTTTTTTCATAGTTTCTAGCAATGACGTATCCAGAATACGGACATTTTTTTTGAATTTGGAGGATACATTTTCTATATGGGGAAAGTTATTTATGAGGAAATAGAGGGCTTTTCGTAATGATTTTTTGTGTGTTAGTTATTTTTAAAGAAGTTGTAAACACCTTAAATATATATATCTAAATGAGAGATGTGCATCTTTAAGATTAGTTATTTATTATGGGGTATTCCATAAAGTTACCCTTAAATCCTTTTGTTGTGGCATTCTTTTGACTAATAGAGGAATTCTAGTTCCTAATCTTATTTTAGGATGTTGAGAATTCGACTTCCTGTCTCAAGAATTCTTTTTTATAATTACATTTAAAGTGTTTTGACAAAATTTTCTTATCCGATAAAATTTTTTTGGAGATAAGTCAGCAAAAGTGCTTTCTGAAGAATCTGTCTAAAAAACAACTATTATTTCCCTAAGTACTACTTAAAGAAATTACCATTTGCATAACGTAAAAAAGCTAATCTGATAATAGATTAGCATCAATTTTAAGACATGAAGTTGTCATTTATTTAAAATGCTTAAAAATTAAAGAAACGCTTGAAATCAAGGGGGTTGCATGCTAAGATTGTTATCTGGGTGAAGGGTTGGTCAAACAGCTCAACCAACCTTTTACCTCCTACAGCAGTAAATAGAACGCCTTGTTAGCCAGTTAGAGCTAACCAGATAAATAGTGAGGGATTTATGATTAAGAACAAAGATAATGGTTTTATCGGCAAAGCAATAATCAGCTTGATTGCTACTTTGGGGACTCTGACTTTATTCATGGGGACCACTGGGGTATTGGCTGATGTTAAAGAAGCTCCCAAAATTGATTTAGATGCCAATAAGACTAAGGTTCAAACCGTTAGTGATGAGGACTTGAAGAATCATGATGGGCAAGCTCAGGATACGAAGAAGCAAGAAACACCTGGACAAAAACAGCCAGAAACTGAAGAATCTAAGACTACAGATGAGGAAACTCCTGACTACATCGTTATCACCGAGGTAGTGGATTCGTCGGAGCATAAGCAGGACTCTAATCAAGTGGTTGATGGAGTATCTCAAACGCTTGACCCAGACTTGTTGAATGAGATTTTAGCTCAAACTAGCGAGGTTGGAGAATACCAGATTTATGTCAAGAATGATGATGAACTATTAATCTCAGGACCTGTACCTTCCCAAACAGCGAATGAGGATGTGAATTACCCTACTTTAGAAAGTTCATTGGATTCAGCGAGTATCTACTTAGGTCAAAAGAATCGCTATAAATTGGCAAACGAAGAAGACGCACAGTCAGGTCTTGCTTTGGTTGAAGAATAAAATTTTTATATGACTAACACAAAAAGACTTGGATTTCTTGTCCAAGTCTTTTGTATGTTATGACTGAGTTGCTAGATGAGTATATAGAAAAAGGAACCGCGAGATTCCTTTTCATTTTTTAGAATGGCAATTTACCTGCAAAGGCACCCATTGATTTTTTAGTCGCTTCGTCAATTTGTTCAAGAGCATTGTTAAGTGCTTGAACAGTCATATCTTGGAGTGTTTCCACATCATCAGGATCTACGACAGCATCATCGAAAGTGATGTTAACCACTTTTTTGTCACCAGTTAATTCAGCAACTACCAAGTCTTGGGCTGATTTTCCAGTGAAAGTTGTAGCAGCCAATTCAGCTTGACTTTTTTCCATTTGTTTCTGAAGCTTTTGAGCTTGCTTCATCATGTTTTGCATGTTCATCATAATATTTTCTAGATTCCTTTCATACCAAGGGTTTAGCCCCTGTTTCTTAAATTTTACTGCCCACTTCTACCCAGAAATAAGTAGTATAAAAATCTTAACTATTATACCATGTTTAGCTTGATTAACAAAGTGAGGAGAAGTATTGGAGGAATTTGTTAAGACTTGATTTTTTCTTGTTCATAAAAATGTTAGATCAGTTACAAAGCCACCAATCCTTAAATTATGAGACTTGTTAAAAATAGTGTACAATGGTTTGTTGTTAATCCAATCAAGAAATGGTTTGGTCGTAGAAAAGGAAAGAGAAGATGACAATGCAAAAAAGAAATATTTTAGGGATTTTTGTAGGACTAATTATAGGGCTGTATACAGTCTTGGGAATGGGCCTATTTACCTTTATTAATTTAAAATTTAACTCTGTTTATTATGCTCAGCATACCCCTCATAAGGAGGGGACAGATCCGGATGTCATTATGCTAATGGAGAATATGGGTTGGGCCTACACACCGGAAATAGAAGATATTAGCTATGATGATGATGGAATGTACGCTATAACTAGAAATAAAGGAACGAAAACGTCTATATTAGGTCTTTCAGGTGATACTCTATATTTTAGTTCGGCATCTGGTGATGACTATCTTTTAAATCGTAATTTTTCTGTCCAACATGCTTTTGATGAACATTATCACAAGATTAAGTATAATCAACGAAAAGTCCAAAAAGAAATTAGAGAGACTGTTCAACCTGTGATTGATGCTCAACCAAAACCATTAATCAATCTTCAATGGTTGTTTAATTTAATTTATCAAAGTAGGTTTAATTAGAGAATAAGATAGCATAGAAGCATTTTGTAAGATTGATTATGCTTGTGAGTCTATATAGTTACGCTAGTTAAAAGTATAAAAGAAAACGCTTTGCAGTTTGCAAAGTGTTTTTTTACGGTTAGAGGATAGGTGCTAATTCTTCCGAAATAAAAAAGTAGTAGGATTGAAAATTATAAGGATGTGGGACTAGGATGTTTTACTTAAATCATACTTTTGATAGTCAGTCCCTATTAATCTGGAGAAATTTCTCATTTGAAGAAGATGAGTGAAAAATGTCTATATATAGTATAATGATTTTAGAAGAGTTCGAGTTATGGAATGGGGGACCTTGAAAAATAAATTAATGTAGAGGGAGGCAACAGTGACATGAAGTCGAAAAGATATACAATTATTGGAATAGTTGCCATTGTGAGTTTAATTTTCTTTGTAGTAGTGACTTTTTGTGGAAAAGGGCATCAGTGGAGTAATAATGTCGTACAAGGATTTAAATCGCTTGGTCTTAAAGGTAATGTAAAAGTAATTGGGACATATAAAGAAATTGAAGCATTTCACGGTACTGTTGTTGAAGTGAATTATACTGAGAGATTTTCTGATGGATATTTTTTAGATGAGAATCTGAGAGCAGATATACGAGAATATAATGGTGAGCATATTTCAGATTTTTATCCTCCGTTATCTACAAAGATCGAAGCATTGCTCAATGACAAGGAAAAAGACTTGTTTGATACTGTTAAATTTAACGAGTTTAGCTTCTTATTAGATGTTTATAAAATGAGACCAGGTTTTCAACGAGAAGAAGATAAAATCAAAAAAGACGTTGCCAATAAAATTAATAAACTATTTGATAGACAAGTGACGTTTGATTATAGTTATAAATTTGAGCCAGTATCTAGAGAAAAAATCTACGCTACTATTCTTTCACAGGCTGTCAGGAATCGTGATAATGGAGACTTTGAAGCGGCTGGCTTTTATAATATTAGACCTAAAAATTTAATGAAGAATAAAGCAGTGAGTCTTCATTTGGATTGTATTTTTGCTTCTCTTGATCCTAACGCTAGCAAGTCATTTTCGAGAGAGCATATTGATTATTTTAAAACGAAACTCTTATCTTTGCCCAAAGGCTCATTTTTTGATGGAATATATGAAATACGAGGTAATTATTATAGTGAAGAAGGGGAAAGTATTGATGTAACTTGTATATTTGTTGTTGAAGACGGTGTTGGTCACTTTGAAGAAGATAAAATGAACTAAAAACAAAAAATACACCTAAATGAAATTTGGTATAAAAAAGTATCTATACTTGGGTTGTCACTTAAAAGGTATTTGCCATCGTGATGGTAATCAAGGGGTTAATATAATAAATAAAACGATAGAGATGGGGGATGGACTTTGTTAAAAAAACTACTAAGGGTATCCTTAATACCTTTATTACTAATACTTTTGTTAATATCTATATTTCAATCAATCCATAACAGGAATAAGACTTATGATAGTGAATTCATAACTTCATTGGCAACAGGATTAGATGAACGTTGGAAAGTTACTGCCCAAAAGGATGATGATGAACAGGAAATTGAAGACTATAAATCCTATATAGATTATGAACTAATTGAAATTGAACAGTATAAAAATAGGAAGTTTAAAAATCCTAAGTTAAAGAGATTAGCTAATAAATATATTAACGTTCAAAAGAATGAAAGAAAATCTATAGAAAATCAAGATTTAGTGGACAGTACTTTTGTAAGAGAATGGAATAAATACCAAAGGAAACGTTATGAATTGCTTCTAGATATTAACTCAATAGTCGGAATTCCTGTTCAAGATAAAAATAGCCTAGATAGTATATTGAAATCTGGTAAAGCTGTGAAAGAATTTAATAGAGTTTACGGAATATTAGTAGATACTTTTGATCCCAAAAACTTCGTAGTTGAAGAGGTCACAGGTGTATCGGGAAAAGAGAAGCGCTACATAGGGGATTTTGAAAATACTACAGGTCATTACATCAATTACATAGATATTAGCATTGATTTTTATGATGAAAATGATAAAGTTTATTCTGGTTTTCGGTTTAACACAAGATATGTATGGGAAAATGGAACTAAAAAAAGCTTCGAATTCTCGATTCCAGATTCAGATACGAGGTTCAAATATTTTAAGGTTAATTTGGGTGAAAAAAGTTTTAGGTTTGAGTAGATTTTCTATTTTATAGAAGGGTAGACAATAGTGTTTCAACTAAGTTCTAAAAATAGATAGTTATGTAAAAAAGAGGTATTTTTATACCTCTTTTTGTTCACTCTTCAATTATGCTGTCACTGTCCAT
>NZ_LSIW01000091.1:0-1850 GCF_001556435.1 Streptococcus sp. CCH5-D3 | reverse complement strand
CATGAGCAAGGTCAATCACTACTTTCAAACGGTCTTTAGGACTTTTCTTAGACACTAACAATACATCAAAAACGCACTAGAAACGGACTATTCAAACGCGAAACTGGAAGCTACTAACAAGTTGATTAAAGATATCAAACGATTGGGCTTCGGTTTTAGAAACTTCATCAACTTTAAGAAACGTGTCTTCATCACTCTGAACATAAAAAAAGAGAAGACCTATCTGGTCCTCTCTAGATGTTAGCTTTTCGTCACCCACTACAGTTGACAAAGAGCCCACAAAAGAGACTCACCCCTTATGGGATGAGTCTCTTTTTCGAAAACTGAAATAGTCTAACTAACTATGTTGAGGGATTTAACCTATGAACTATCTTAGTCTTCTTTTTTGCGTTTTCCTGCCAAACCAAGTCCAGCTGCCGCAAGGATTCCTCCGAGAGCCATAGCTGCCATAGACGCATCATCACCTGTTTCAGGGAGTGCTGGTCCTTTAGGAGCTTCTGGTGTAGTTGGTGGTGTCACTGGTGGAACCACTGGAGTTGGAGGAGTCGGTGGTGTTGGTGGAGTTGGTGGAGTTGGTGGAGTCGGTGGAGTTGGAGGAGTCGGTGGTGTCACAATATTGTTGAACTCAGTATCTTCTGGCAATTGAGAAGTTACTGTCAAGACTTTACCGTCTTTAGTTACTGAAACAACGACTGTAGCAACCATCTTATCGTAGGTAACAGTTGCATCGTTACCTTGTACTTCTTCTACTGTGTAGACGTGAGTACCTTCTTCACCACGTTTGTACTCAAGTGCTGAGAACTTGATCTTACCGTTAGCATCATTGCTTACAGTTTCGATCACATTACCCTTGCTGTCTTTAAGTACGAAGCTAAACTCACCAGCTTTAAGTTCACGACCTTCAAGTTTCTTAGTGAATTCAAACTCAACCTTAGTTGGGATATTGACTACACGTTTTTCTGTTGGTTTTTCTGGTTTTTCAACAGATTTCTTAGTTGGGTCGTATTGGTGAACGATTTGTGACGCAGTATTTTCGATGTCTACACCATCTTTAGCAGTACCTTTGATAGTTGCAGGAATATCGAACTTGTAGTAGCGTCCGAATGCCAATTTGGCAGTATCGATCACTTGAGTATTTTCTGCATCACCGAGTGACTTAGTAAGGTCAGACTTAGATGTTGCAGTAATTACACCATTTTCAACCTTGATGTCAAACTTAGCTGTCACATCTTCTCCTGTTACAGAGTCGTATGCTTTAATATCTGCGACATTGATGTTCAAGTTTTCGCTGTCATATTTATCTGTAACACCTACAGATTGGATATTGTGAGCGTCAGTGAAGTTAGTTGTGTCGAGCCATACTTGGTAGACAAACTTATCACCTTTCTTAAGTGTCTTAGTATTGATATTTTCAGCTTCGTTGTTAGCTGTGTTGTCAGCGTAAGGATCCTTGTTAGTATCGCCTACTTTATCTTTCAACTCAGCATCATCGTCAACAAGTTTCATACCAGTGATATCGAATTTCTCTTTAGAAACAACGTATTTCTCTGGTTGGAACTTAGGTTTTTCTGGTGGACGAACAGTGTTGTTAAATTCTTTATCTGCTGGATCAGTAACCTTAGTGATAAGAGCTTTAGCTTTACCATCATGTGATACTTCAACAGTGACAAGAGCTTTCATACCGTCGTATTGAACAGTACCGTCAGTACCTTTAACTTCTTCTACTGTGTACTTGTAAGTGCCTTCTTGGCCTTTCTTGTACTCAATAGGTGAGAATTTAACGTTACCTTTAGCGTCATTGCTTACAGTTTCAAGAGTCTTACCTTCTGAATCTTTAAGCACGAAGCTGA
>NZ_LSIW01000090.1:0-1128 GCF_001556435.1 Streptococcus sp. CCH5-D3 | reverse complement strand
TTTGCCATTTAGCCAACAAATCGTTGGTATAATCAATCAACTCTTGGTTAGACTTGCTTGAGGCAATACCGTACTCTTGTGTTTTGAAACCTTCATCCAGAATTTTAGTTTTATCACTTTCGTAACCTGACAAGATTGATTTATCACCAGCAAAAGCGTCAATACGGTAAGCATAGAGTGATACGGCTAACTCAGGATAAGATCCGAGTTGAACGTAGTCAAACTTAAGGTTATTAGCTGAAGCGTACTCTTCAACAGCAGCTTTGGCAGATGACCCTTGAGACACTCCAATAGTTTTACCGTTTAGGTCAGAAAGTTGCTTATAGCCAGATTTGGTTTGAACGAGGAAACCGATTTGGTCATAGTAGTAAGGATTTGACATGGCATATGAAGCCTTACGCTCATCTGTAATGGTATAAGTAGCGATAAGCATGTCAATAGTCCCATTATCCATAAGGGCCTCACGAGTTTGAGGGGTAACTGCTGTAAAATTCACCTTAACCTTAAGTTCTTTGGCAATCTTCTTAGCGAGGTCAATTTCCATACCTTGATAGGTATTGGTTTTGGCTGAGTAGTAACCAAAGTTTGGGACATCCTGTTTAACACCAACATTTAGAGTCCCTTTTTTGACAATTTTTTGAATTGTAGCATTATTGAGTAGTTTACTGCTTTCATCAGCTTGACTACTTTTAGTGTTCCAGAGGAGAACTGCTACAAATGCTAAAGCAGAGATAGCTAAAATTCGACTAAGTTTTTTGATTAACATAAGCCCTCCTTAGGCATCCACTTGGACACGATCAGAGTTATGGTCGATAATCTTAGAAAGGAATTGAACAGCACGAGGTTCAGTTGGATTGTCAAAGAAACCATCCACATCCGTAGTATCCACAAGAACCTGACCTTCAGCCATGAAAATGATACGGTCTGCCACACTGCGGGCAAAGCCCATTTCGTGGGTAACAACTACCATGTTCATGCCACCTTTGGCAAGGTTCTGCATAACCGCCAGTACGTCACCGATAGTCTCTGGGTCAAGGGCTGACGTTGGCTCATCAAAGAGCAAGAGCTCAGGATTCATGGCAAGACCACGGGCGATAGCGATACGTTGTTTTTGTCCACCAGAAAGCA
>NZ_LSIW01000009.1:0-1954 GCF_001556435.1 Streptococcus sp. CCH5-D3 | reverse complement strand
TATTATGGGCTTATAGCCCTTGATCAAACCACCCGTTAGACGGGTGGTTATGATTTTTTATTATGTTTTCTTGATAGTAAGCCTCTATCGTTACAAGCTCGTTTGTGGTAAGATGAGTATAGGTCATTTATGTTAGTTCCTTTCAGACAAATGTGGTGTTTATCTGAGCCTAACATAGGCTTTTTCTGTCTAGCTTAATTTTACAAATTGGGTTATTTATTCTTCATAAGATTTGAAGGGTTGATCTTTTTTAGGGTATCGTGTCGGTGTGATTGACAGTCCCATCTTGTCTTTTTCGTGTAGCAATTCAATGACTAGGGAAACCATGATCAGTACCATGATGAGTGAAAATGGAAAGGCTACGATAATCAGCGTATTTTGCAAGGCTACTAAGCCCCCTGAAAGAAGTAAGACGATGGCAATAGTCGCAAGGAGTACGCCCCAGAAGATTTTAAGGTTATTCTTTGGTTTGAGATTCCCATCATCAGAGAGCATAGCTAGCACATAGGTCGCAGAGTCTGCTGACGTGATAAAGAAGGTAATGATCAAGATGATGGCAACAACGGAGGCAATAAAACCAAATGGCAGTTGACTGAAGGTTGCAAACAAGGTCTGCTCACTTGGAAACTGTGTTAAATCTACATTTCCAAGTGATTGAACATGCGTTGAAAGTGTTCCAAAGGTAGAAAACCATAAAAAGCTTAATACAGTCGGTGCTAATAAGACGATGGATAGAAATTGTCTGATACTACGTCCTTTAGAAATTCTGGCAATAAAAACTCCCACGAATGGTGACCAAGAAATCCACCAAGCCCAATAGAAAATCGTCCAAGTATTGATCCAGTCACGATTGTATTGACCAAAGGAACCAGCACTGAAACTCATACGGAAGAAATTGGAAATATACAGTCCGATACTATCGGTCAAGGTATTAAAAATCTGGACTGTGGGACCGATGATTATGGTGATGGCGAGTAGTCCAACCGCTAAAATAAGATTGGTGTTTGATAAGATTTTTACCCCTTTTCCAAGACCAGAAAGGGCTGAAATGGTAAAGAGGATGGTTGTGATAATTATGATAATAACTTGCACAAGGGCATTGTTTGGAATACCAAAGAGGTAGTTGAGTCCCCCATTGATTTGGGCTGCCCCAAAACCAAGAGTGGTTGCCACCCCGATAACAGTAGCGACCACTGTAATCGTATCTACGATCTTACCAAGGCTACCGTTTGTTTTTTTACCAAACAAGGGCTTTAAGGTAACCGATAAAAGATATTTCTCTTTTTTTCGGAAACCAAAGTAGGCAAGGGCCAGGGCGATTAAAGCATATATTGCCCAGGCATGGATGCCCCAGTGAAAGAAAGTGTAACGGAAAGCATCGGCTAAGGCTTCCTGCGACCCTGGGGTAGCTCGTACCGTTGAAATGGCATAATGGGATAAGGGCTCTGCGGCACCGTAGAAGACAAGGCCGATTCCCATTCCAGCAGAAAATATCATGGCAATCCAAGAGATAGTAGAGTGTTCAGGCACCGAATTGGGTTCCCCCAGTTTGATTTGCCCAACGGGACTAACCAGGAAAAAGCCACAAAGTAGAACGATTGACGTGACCAGTAATAAGTAAAACCAGCCAAGTTTATCTGAAATAACTTCCCTTAGTTGTTCTGACCAAACTTGGTAGCCGTCAGGCATAACAATACCAAGAAGGACCAGGATAGCCAGTAGCACAAAAGAGGTTTTTAAGACCGGCGTTAAATTTTTAGTTGACATAAAATCTCCTTTCATTCTCTACCATTATATCAAAAATGATAATAACTTAAAAATGAGGGGAGATTAGATAACACCCAGCTAGTTATAATTTTTAGTTGATTAACTAGAGACGTTTAAGAACCTAAATTGTCAAATTAAGTTAGACTTTTCAAGTAACTCAGAAAAACTTGGTAGGGTGATTGATAAT
>NZ_LSIW01000089.1:0-442 GCF_001556435.1 Streptococcus sp. CCH5-D3 | reverse complement strand
CATCGTTCATTGGCACACGGCTGTCGCCTTCAGTAAATTCAGGCTTACCTGTTTGAGTTTGACCTTGTTTACCTGTTGTTTCAGCTGGTGTTGCTGTTGGTGTTACTGGTGTCACAGTTGGTGTGTACTTCGTTGTGATTTCAGTACCGTTTTTATCAACACGTTTAACCGTTACGCCTGTACCTTCTCCAGTAAATGATTTTTCTGGCACGAAAGTTACTGTTCCATCTGGAGAAACGGTGTATGTTCCTTCGCCATCTACTGTCTTAGTGGTTGAGCCATCTTCAAAGGTAGCTGGAGTATCCTCATCGATTGGAACATTTGGATCACCTTCAGTGAAGGTTGGTTTACCTGTTTGAGTGGCACCTTGGATATCTGTCGTTGTTACATCTTCAGAAGTTGGAACGACTGGAGTAATCTTAGGTGTGTAAGTTGTTTCTAC
>NZ_LSIW01000088.1:0-210 GCF_001556435.1 Streptococcus sp. CCH5-D3 | reverse complement strand
TGAACCTGATGACCGTTTGTTGGAACTTTTGAAAAATATTCGGGATAAGGAAAATTAAATGTTTGATATTATTCTAGTCGATGACGGTAGTGGAGCTGATTTTGCACCGTTATTTTGCAATAGCTGATAAGAAAATGTACGAAAATAAAAGTCAAAAAGGAGAACGTCGATGATGTTTCAAGATGTTGTTATTGTCATTCCTGCCTATGA
>NZ_LSIW01000087.1:0-350 GCF_001556435.1 Streptococcus sp. CCH5-D3 | reverse complement strand
CACCATATACATAAACTTCTTTAGTATCTTTATTAGAGTAAGGAATCTCTACTGTTGGTGCTACATTTACAAATTCTGATAATGGTTTTTTATCTATAGAACCATCTGCATAGGTTACTACAAGATTTCCATCCGCATCTTTTGTAACTGATTGAATCTTATTAGTTTTATCAGCTGGTGTACCTTTTTTGTCTGCTAAGTTCGCATCATCGTTGTTTTGAGAGTACTCAAGTTGTACCTTTTCTTTGATTTTAGCTAGCTCAGCTTCGGTCACGTTAGCTGGATCTGCTACAGTAACTTTTTCGGTTGGAGTTGCAACATCATATTTTTGGTTTTGTGGCTTAAGCACA
>NZ_LSIW01000086.1:0-324 GCF_001556435.1 Streptococcus sp. CCH5-D3 | reverse complement strand
TATCTTGGGTAACCGTCTTAGTTGGAACGCTTGCTTTATCCGCATAGTAGCCAGTAACACTTGGTGTTGGAACTGCATCATAGTTAGCCTTATTCGCTGTCCATGGTGCATCAGGGTTAAGAACTTTACCTGTAACTTTATCAAGATTTAATGTACGTGTCCATTGTGCATTTTGAACATTATCAGCTGGGGCAGTTGCCTTACCATCTGATACCACATACTTAACCGTTGATGTGACATCTTTCTTCCATTGATCTGTCGCAGGGTATTTTGGACTGTTTGGATCATTTGGATTGATTGGATCTGTTGGATTATGTGGATCAT
>NZ_LSIW01000085.1:0-270 GCF_001556435.1 Streptococcus sp. CCH5-D3 | reverse complement strand
TTGGTTTTTCAACTTTCTTAGTTGTTGGGTTGTAGTAGTTAACTACTTGAGCCGCAGTGTTTTCGATATCTACTCCGCCTTTAACATCAGCTTTCACTGTTGTTGGAATGTCGAACTTGTAGTAACGTCCGAAGGCGAATTTAGTTGTGTCAATAACTTGAGTGTTTTCTGCATCGCCAAGTGACTTAGTGAAGCCATCTTTAAGTGTTGCAGTGATCACACCGTTGTTAACAGTGATATCGAATTTAGCTGTAACATCATCACCTGTTA
>NZ_LSIW01000084.1:0-209 GCF_001556435.1 Streptococcus sp. CCH5-D3 | reverse complement strand
AAGACGCAGTGGTTGAGTGGGCTCTACTACGCTGATTTCATCAGCTTTTACTGCCCTACTCAACTGTGCGGAGGTGGGACGACGAAATCGAATTCTAACGAATTACCGATTTCTGTCCCACTCTCAAGAAATAGAATTCCTAGGAAATCATTGAATTATCAATCACCCTACCAAGTTTTTCTGAGTTACTTGAAAAGTCTAACTTAATT
>NZ_LSIW01000083.1:0-210 GCF_001556435.1 Streptococcus sp. CCH5-D3 | reverse complement strand
CTGCTGGTGATTTCGCTTCTACTGATGCTGCTGGCTGACCATTTTCATCAAGAAGGGTAATTGAATCCTTGTTAATTGGCGCTACTTCATCACCTTCTGTGAAGGTTACTGTTCCAGTTTGAACCAAACCTTGAGGTCCCGTAGATTCAGCTGGTGTTGCTGTTGGAGTTACTGGTGTCACAGTTGGTGTGTAAGTCGCAGAAGCTTTGG
>NZ_LSIW01000082.1:0-218 GCF_001556435.1 Streptococcus sp. CCH5-D3 | reverse complement strand
TGGAAGAGTAACTTCTACGGTTGAGCCTGCTTCGGCTGTACCTGTTACTGCAGTAGTACCTGCTTTAACTGGGTTTACAACCGGTGCTGTTGGAGCTGTTATATCAGTTCCCTTACCTACAGTCACTGATGTTGGGTTAGAAGTGTTGCCTGCTTTATCTGTCGCAGTCACAGATACTGTAGCACCTTCGTTCAAACCACTTACTGGAACGCTGAAGT
>NZ_LSIW01000081.1:0-84250 GCF_001556435.1 Streptococcus sp. CCH5-D3 | reverse complement strand
ATACCTTCACAGGTCGTGCGTCAATCAAGGCAGAAGCTAAAGTTTCAAGCCCAGAGTTGGCTTACTATGATAAAGGTATGAGCGTTAACTACGATAAGGTTTTGACAGCGGACGGTCACACATGGCTTTCATACATGACAGTGAGCGGTGCTCGTCGTTACGTTGATATTGCTTAGTGTAATAATGATTAGGTTGGACATTATGTCCAGCCTTTTTTGATAGCCTTTCTTTATCATGAGATTGAATTTTTCAATTTTTGTGACGTCTTTTGGAGTGCTATAATGGTTAATATAGAATCGAGGTTATTATGAAAATTGCGTTGGTACAGATGGATGTCGTTCACGGACAGCCTGTGGAAAATAAAAAACACGTCATAGAGATGCTGGAAAGGGCGCTTGATGACAATCCTGATGTTATTGTGCTTCCTGAAATGTGGAATACAGGCTATGCTTTAAATGAACTTGATGGACTTGCGGATAAGGCTGGATTGGACTCTCAAGAACTCTTGTCTCATTTTGCTAGGAAACATGCTGTGGCTATTATCGGAGGGTCTGTTGCTATTGAGGAAGACGGCAAATTCTACAACACGACCTATGTCTACAATAAGTCTGGGGACTTAATCAATACCTATAGTAAGGTCCATCTCTTTGGCCTTATGGCAGAGGATAAGTACATGTCTGCTGGGTCGAATGAGTCTGTTTTTGAGCTTGATGGTGTGATAGCTGCCAGTGTCATTTGTTATGATATTCGTTTTCCTGAATGGGTGCGAACACAGATGGCACAAGGGGCCAAGGTACTTTTTGTGGTAGCGCAGTGGCCGGAACCTCGAGTGCAGCAATGGGAGATTTTGTTAAAGGCGCGTGCAGTTGAAAATCAAGCTTTTGTAGTTGCTGTCAATCGTGTTGGAGCAGGACCCAACGATATCTTTTCAGGACATTCTATGGTTATAGATCCACTTGGAAATGTGGTCTTACAAACCAAGGAGAATGAGGAGGGCGTTTTTACGGCTGATATTAATCTTGAAGAGGTAGATAAGGTTCGAGGTCAGATTCCTGTTTTTGAGGATCGTCGCACGGACTTGTATCATTAAGGAGTGTTTATGTTATTTGAAGAATCTGACTTATTGAAGGCATTGCCAGAACAGTTTTTTGCAGGTTTGGTTGCTAAAGTTAATGCCAAGGTGGCGGAAGGAGCAGATGTTATCAATCTCGGTCAGGGCAATCCTGACCAACCAACCTATGACCATATTGTTGAGGCGCTTTGTACCTCAGCGAAAAATCCTGCTAGCCATAAGTATTCACAGTTTCGAGGCAATCGTCCTTTTAAGGAAGCTGCTGCTAGTTTTTACAAGAAATATTATGGGGTCGATTTGGATGCGGAGCGTGAGATTTGTGTCATGGGAGGTGCTAAAATTGGGCTTGTGGAATTGCCTCTAGCTTTGATGAATCCTGGCGACCTCCTGCTCTTGCCTGACCCAGGATATCCTGATTATTTATCAGGAGTGAGTCTAGGACGTGTAGCCTATGAGACCTTTCCTTTGACGGCTGAAAATGATTTCTTGCCAGATTTGGATGCCATTCCTGAAGAGACAGCTCGGCGTGCTAAGTTTATCTATATCAATTATCCAAATAATCCAACGGGTGCTGTGGCGACTAAGGCCTTTTATGAAAAGTTGGTTGCCTGGGCGAAGACCTACGAAGTTGGTGTGGTGAGTGATTTGGCTTACGGAGCTTTGGGCTATCGAGGCTATGAGAATCCTAGCTTCTTATCAACACCTGGTGCTAAAGATGTGGGCATTGAGTTCTATACTTTCTCGAAAACCTTCAATATGGCTGGTTGGCGTTTAGCCTTTGCTGCTGGGAATGACCAAATGATTGAAGCCTTAAATCTGATTCAAGACCATCTTTTTGTGGGAATCTTTCCTGCCTTGCAGGAGGCTGGGATTACAGCCCTCTTAGATCCTAAATCTGAGGAGGCTGTTGCTCAACTGAATGCGACTTATGATAGCCGCCGAGATGCTTTTGTCCAGGCAGCTGCTAAGATTGGCTGGAAGGCCTTTCCATCCAAAGGTTCTTTTTATGCTTGGATGCCTGTACCAGAGGGTTACACTAGTGAGAGTTTTGCGGATCTTTTGCTTGAGAAAGCCCATGTTGCTGTGGCACCAGGTAAAGGATTTGGTCCTGCAGGAGATGCTTATGTTCGTATTGGGCTTTTGGTAGAGCCAGAACGTCTGGTCGAAGCAGTCGATCGTATTGCCAACTTGCAATTATTTAATAACTAGATAACAATCATGAAACAAGTAGTTGAAAAAGACTGCTTGTTTTTTTCATGTTAATTTCAATTCTTTCTTGACAAATGAATAAAAATACAATAAACTAGTTACATATTTATTCATAAGGAGTGCATAAATGAAAGTTTCAATCGTTGGTATCACTGGTTATAGTGGTTTAGAGTTAGTTAAAATTTTGAATAATCATAAAAAAGTGGAACTTGTTTCTATTCACGCAACCAAGGAAGTGGGCCGACGATTGTCTGATGTGTATCCCTATCTGACAGGTGTTTGTGACTTAGAAATTGAAGCTTACGATGCGGAAAAGATTATGCAAAAGGCGGATTTGGTTTTCTTTGCCACACCTTCAGGAGTTGCTAGTTCGCTTGCGGAGGAATTTGTTCAAGCTGATTTTCCTGTTATTGATTTATCTGGGGATCATCGCTTGCCGGCAAATGTTTATCAAGAATGGTATAAAAAATCACCTGCTAAGCAGAGTGTTTTGAATAAATTTACATACGCATTATCAGAATATACAGATGTGAAGGATAAGAAATTCATTGCCAATCCTGGATGCTATGCAACAGCGACGGAGTTGGCCTTGCTTCCTTTGGTTGCTTCTGATCTGATTGAGACGGATAGTGTCATTGTGGATGCCAAGTCTGGTTTAACTGGTGCGGGTAAGGCTTTGAGTGAGTCTAGTCATTTTGTCAATGTTCACGATAATTACGTGACTTATAAACTCAATCATCATCAGCATATTCCTGAAATTGTTCAAACCTTGCAGACCTTTAATCCGGAAATGCCTGAGATTCAGTTTTCAACGTCGCTTTTACCAGTTAATCGCGGAATCATGGCTACGGTTTATTGTAAGTTGAAGAAGGACGTTACTGTAGCTGATGTGGCTTCAGCATTCACAAAGGCTTATAGCGATAAACCCTTTGTACGTGTTCAAGACAGCTTGCCAGAACTGCACAACGTAATCGGATCGAATTTTACAGATATTGGCTTTGCCTATAATGAAAAAACCAATGTTCTGACAGTTATTTCAGTTATTGATAATCTGCTTAAAGGAGCAGCCGGACAAGCAGTGCAAAATCTCAACCTCATGCAGGGGTGGGATGAGACGGAAGGTTTGCTTATGACACCGTCATACTTGTAGATGTAAGCATAGAGTTAGGAGAAAAAATATGAAAGTCATCGATGGAACAATTGCTAGTCCGCTGGGATTCTCAGCAGATGGTCTACATGCGGGATTTAAAAAGAGAAAAATGGATTTTGGTTGGATTGTCTCTGAAAAACCAGCCAGTGTGGCAGGTGTTTACACGACCAATAAGGTGATTGCAGCTCCTCTAATTGTGACCAAGACCTCTGTTAAAAAGGCTGGAAAAATGAAGGCTATCGTTGTTAACTCAGGTGTAGCCAATTCTTGTACAGGGACTCAAGGTTTGGAGGATGCTTACACCATGCAGGAGTGGACCGCTGAAAAGCTAGGTGTTGAACCAGACTTGGTTGGTGTAGCTTCTACAGGGATTATCGGTGAGTTGCTACCAATGGATACCTTGAAAAATGGTCTTTCCAAGATAGTGGTTAATGGGAATGCGGATGATTTTGCCAAGGCAATTTTGACGACAGATACAGCAACTAAGACTATTGCTGTGACGGAGACTTTTGGACGTGATGTGGTCACTATGGCTGGTGTCGCTAAGGGCTCAGGTATGATTCACCCTAATATGGCGACCATGTTAGGATTTATCACTTGTGATGCTAATATTTCTAGTGAAACCCTTCAATTGGCCTTGAGCCAAAATGTGGAAAAGACCTTTAATCAGATTACGGTTGATGGGGATACTTCGACTAATGATATGGTTCTGGTCATGTCAAATGGTTGCACGCTCAATGAAGAAATTCTGCCAGATACACCAGAGTTCGATAAATTTTCGAAGATGTTGAATTTTGTGATGCAAGAGTTGGCTAAGAAAATTGCCAAGGATGGAGAAGGTGCCAATAAACTCATCCAAGTTGATGTGGTCAATGCTCCTAATGTCCTTGATGCACGTATGATGGCAAAATCTGTTGTCGGTTCAAGTTTAGTTAAAACAGCTATCTTTGGTGAAGATCCCAACTGGGGACGTATTTTAGCTGCTGTTGGCTATGCTGGTGTGGATGTTCCTGTGGATAATGTTGATATTAAGATTGGCGGTCTGCCAGTCATGCTAGCATCTAGTCCTGTGACCTTTGATGATGAGGAAATGAAAGACATCATGCATGAGGATGAAGTGACCATTACGGTAGATCTTCATGCTGGACATGAAAAAGGAACCGCTTGGGGTTGTGATCTTTCTTACGATTACGTTAAGATTAATGCCCTCTATCACACTTAGACTATCTAAGGAAAAGGAGTTAACTGATGACTGCTGAATATATTGTAATCAAGATTGGTGGAGTAGCCAGTAAACAGCTAACTCCCGAGATATTGGCTAAACTGTCAGAATGGCAGCAGGCTGGTCAGAAAGTTGTTATCGTCCATGGGGGTGGTTTTGCTATTAATCAGCTGATGGAGGAGAATCATATTCCAATTCACAAGGTCAATGGTCTTCGTGTGACTGGTCAGTCAGATATGGCCTTGATTAGAGAAGCTTTGGTTGACATAGTTGGGAAAAACTTAGCAGGTGAGCTGACAACTGCAGGTTTGCCAGCCTATCAGGTCATAGATGAGCTTCCGGACCTTGTTCATGCTGATTTTTTTGATCAAGAGACTTATGGCTTTGTGGGTGAGGTCAAAAACATCGCCAATCAGACCTTAGTAGCACTCCTTGCTCAAGGCAAGATTCCCTTGATTCCTAGCTTAGGCTATAGTGAGCAGGGAGATTTGCTCAATATCAATGCGGATTACCTTGCTAGAGCTGTGGCAATTAGTCTAGGTGCCAAAAAACTTATCCTCATGACAGATGTCAAAGGTGTTTTAGAGAATGATCAGGTTTTGGAGCATCTGAATCTTGTGGACGTTCAGAAAAAAATAGATTCAGGTGTGATTACTGGGGGCATGATTCCTAAAATTCAAAGTGCTGTTCAGACGGTTGAATCTGGTGTTGAGCAGGTCATTATTGGTGATAACCTGACAGATGGTACCATAATCAAGGAGTAAGAGATGACAAAACTATTTTCAAACTATAAGCGGGCAGCGATTGATTTCGCTTCGGCACAGGGCAATTATTTGACTGATACAACTGGCAATACCTACTTGGATTTTTCATCTGGTATCGGGGTAACTAACCTAGGCTATCATCCCTATGTCAATCAGGCTTTGACAGAGCAGGTGGGTAAGATTTTGCACCAGCCTAATCTTTATCATAATCAGTTGCAAGAAGATGTTGCCGGTCTTCTAATTGGTGACAAGGATTATCTGGCCTTTTTCTGTAACAGTGGTGCAGAGGCCAATGAGGCAGCTATAAAAATCGCTCGTAAGGCATCAGGCAAACAAGAAATCATTACCTTTCAAAATTCCTTCCATGGTCGAACGTTTGGATCCATGTCTGCCACTGGTCAGGATAAAATCAAACAAGGCTTTGGTGAAGGTGTGCCCCACTTTAGCTATGCTATTTTCAATGACATAGATAGTGTCAAGGCCCTAGCTAGTGACGAAACAGCGGCTATTATGTTGGAGTTGGTTCAAGGGGAATCAGGTGTTCAACCTGCTGATAAGGACTTTGTTAAGGCTTTGGCTG
The DNA here is from genome assembly GCF_001556435.1 of Streptococcus sp. CCH5-D3. Taxonomy (NCBI): domain Bacteria; kingdom Bacillati; phylum Bacillota; class Bacilli; order Lactobacillales; family Streptococcaceae; genus Streptococcus; species Streptococcus sp. CCH5-D3. The sequence goes on along the minus strand of NZ_LSIW01000081.1, from coordinate 78,253 downwards.
ACTTTTGTAAGGAGACGGGTATTTATCTTATTGTAGATGAGGTTCAGACAGGACTTGGTCGTACTGGTAAGCTTTATGCTTATGAGCACTACGATATTGAACCAGATATCTTTACTCTGGCAAAAGGTTTGGCAAATGGGGTGCCAGTTGGTGCCATGCTTGCTAAGTCATCTCTTGGAGAAGCCTTCTCTTACGGAAGTCACGGCTCTACCTTTGGAGGAAATAAACTGGCTATGGCGGCGGTCAAAGCTACGCTTGAAGTTATGTTGGTCCCAGGTTTTCTAGATACTGCCCTTGAAAATGGAAACCAGCTACAAGCAAAATTGCAAGCAGCTTTATCTGATAAAGAGACGGTTACCACTGTACGTGGCTTGGGCTATATGATTGGGATTGAGACTACTGGTAATTTAGGAGAATTGGTCCAGTCGGCTCGAGATAAGGGGTTAATTGTCTTAACTGCAGGGACAAACGTGATTCGTCTTTTGCCACCCATCACCCTAAGTGATGCTGAAATTGAAAAGGGTGTGGCTCTCCTATCAGAAATATTTGACTAGAACATAAAAATCACTTGATTCTTGAATCAAGTGATTTCTTTTACTCATTGTCAGTATCAATCTCGCTGAGAAGTCCTTTAGCTGTTGTTGTTGGCAGAATACGGACACGATTAAGTGAGAGAAGACCATCCTTGGCACTGGCTAGCCCTTCGTTGGTTGTTAGTCCTAACTTGTAAGTTTTCTTAGCTAGGTCAAGTGTCGTTTGATTGTAGCGACCTGATGGGTAGGCAATGGTATTGACCTTGGTATTGAGTTTATTTTCAAGGAAGTCAATAGAATTCGTTAATTCAACCTTTTGTGTCGCCTTATCAGTGGTTGACAAATCGGGGTGGTTAACCGTATGAGACTGGAAGCTCATACCGTGAGCCATCATTTCTTTCATCTGTTTGACCGTAAGATTTCCAGCATTTCCTTTCTTAACAAAGCCAGTGATAATATTGTTGGTTGCCTTAGCCTTGTATTTTTTGAGAATAGGATAGGCAATGGTGTAGAAATCTTCGTTACCATCGTCAAAGGTCAGCCAGACAACCTTCTTAGCAGGTAGAGCGTTTTCAGTGAAGGCCTTATAGGCTTCTTCAGGCGTTAGGAAATAGTAACCTGCCTTTGACAAAGCCTTGATTTGTGCCTCGAAGAGGTCTGGGTCAACGATAAGGTTGGCGTTGGAGGCTTCAGATGGATCCATGACGTGTACCGCATGATACATTAGGATAGGGATTTGGACAGGTTCGTCATAGGTTTTCCATTTAGCTGTCGTCTTAGACTGACTGGTCTGAGCCTGTTGTTGCTTGCTTTTCGACTGATTTGGTCGGTTAAGCATAAAGACTGCTAGTAAGCCAAGAAGGACAATATTTAGGAAAAGCAGAAGAAGGTTCAGTTTCTTTCTGTTAGCTTGAGTTGTTTTTTTCTTTTGAGAAGTCATTGTATCCCCTTTCAAATAGGTCTAGTTATTATTCTAACAAAAATGGGATGGAAATGCACAGAATTTTCAGTAAAAAGAATACTTGCCTCCTTAAATGGCAACAATATTCTGTCAATTCCGATAGAAATGTGGTACAATTAAAAAAATGTATGTTTTTAAGGAGAAATCGTAAATGTCTATTAAAATTGGATTGCTTGGCTTTGGTACAGTAGCTAGCGGTATTCCTTTCCTCTTGAAGGAAAATGGTGAAAAGGTTCTTGCAGCCTCACGTGACCAACTCGAAATTGCCAAAGTTTTGGTTAAAGATGACGAGGAAAAAAATCGTCTTATCGCTGCCGGAAACGACTACAATTTTGTCACAAATGTTGACGAAATCCTTAACGATGAAGAGATTCAAATCGTTGTTGAATTGATGGGTCGTATCGAGCCAGCTCGTACCTTCATCACAAAAGCACTTGAAGCAGGTAAAAACGTTGTTTCTGCCAATAAAGACTTGATTGCTACTCATGGAAAAGAGTTGATTTCTCTTGCCCAAGATAAGGGAGTGGCTTTCTACTATGAAGCTGCTGTTGCTGGTGGTATTCCAATTTTGCGTACTTTGGCTAACTCTTTGACGTCTGACAAGGTGACACGTATCCTTGGTGTACTCAACGGAACATCTAACTTTATGATGACTAAGATGGTTGACGAAGGTTGGTCATATGAGGACGCTCTTAAGACTGCCCAAGAACTTGGTTATGCCGAAAGTGATCCAACTAACGACGTTGAAGGTATTGACGCTGCTTATAAAGCTGTTATCCTTAGCCAATTTGGATTTGGTGCCACAATTGATTTCGATGATGTGACTCACAAGGGGATTACAAACATCTCTACTGATGATGTAGCTGTTGCTCAAGAATTGGGTTATGTCATCAAATTGGTCGGTGATGTGCGTGAAGTAGAATCAGGTATCTCAGCAGAAGTGTCCCCAACATTCTTGCCAAAAAATCACCCACTTGCTAGCGTCAACGATGTCATGAATGCAGTCTTTGTTGAATCTATCGGTATTGGCGAATCAATGTACTACGGTCCAGGTGCTGGTCAAAAACCAACAGCAACATCTGTTTTGGCAGATATTATCCGTATTGCTCGTCGTCTTTCAGATGGCAATGTTGGTAAACCATTTAATGAGTTCCGTCGTGACTTGCCATTGGCTAATCCAGCAGATGTTAAGAGCAACTACTACTTTGCCCTTGATACGCCAGACGAAAAAGGTAAAATCCTTCACTTGTCTGAAATCTTCAACTCAGAAGATATTTCATTTGAACAAGTCTTGCAACAAAAAGCAAATGGCACAACAGCTCGTATCGTTGTGATTACACATGCTATGTCTAAGACACAACTCAAAGCTGTTACTGAAAAACTTGAAGCAGCAGATGACTTCACTGTTGTCAACACATTGAAAGTTTTGTCTAACTAATTGATAAGCCCATACTGGTGCGTATAAGAAAGGTATTCAAGGAGAAAAGTCGCTGATGGCTTTCCTCCTTTTGGTGTATTATTATGAAAATTACTGTTCCAGCAACATCTGCCAATATTGGTCCAGGTTTTGACTCTGTGGGTGTTGCCGTTTCTAAATATTTGACAGTCGAGGTGCTTGAACCAGTGGATGCATGGCATATCGAACATGATTTGGGCGATATTCCTTCAGATGAAAATAACCTCCTCATTTCAACTGCCTTGCAAGTTAAGTCTGATTTGCAGCCCCATAAATTGGTGATGACATCAGATATTCCCTTAGCGCGTGGGCTAGGTTCTTCAAGTTCTGTTATTGTCGCAGGAATCGAGTTGGCCAATCAATTGGCAAACTTGCAGCTCTCAGACGATGATAAACTTGATATTGCAACCAAGATTGAAGGTCATCCGGACAATGTTGCCCCAGCTATTTTTGGGAATCTCGTTGTAGCCTCTTATGTGGATGAACATGTTAATAGCATCGTGACAGACTTTCCAGAGTGTGCCTTTGTAGCCTTCATTCCGAGCTATGAACTTAAGACATCTGATTCACGTGGGGTACTTCCAAGTGACCTGTCTTACAAAGAAGCTGTAGCTGCATCATCTATTGCCAACGTTGCCATTGCTGCCCTCTTTGCAGGCGATTTGGTTAAGGCAGGACATGCTATTCAAGGGGATATGTTCCACGAACGCTACCGTCAAAAATTGGTTAAAGAATTTGCGACTATTAAGGAATTGTCAGGTCAATATGGTGCTTATGCGACCTATCTTTCAGGCGCTGGCCCAACAGTTATGACCTTGACGCCAAATGATCAGGCTGAAGCTCTTAAAACGGCTATCGATGGTCTTGGTTTAGATGGTGAAACCTTCATCCTATCTGTGGATAAAGCAGGTGTTGTGGTTGACTAGAAAAAATCAAGGGCTACTCTTTGGTCTAGCCACCTATATTCAATGGGGATTTTTATCCCTTTTTTGGAAGCTTTTAGCAGGTGTTTCGGCTTACAACACCTTCTCATGGCGGATTATTTTTACTGTAGTGACTATGCTGACTTACGCCCTAGTTGCTAAGCAAAATACACGTTTCAAAGGGGAGCTTGTAGAACTTTGGCAGGATAAGAAAGCCTTGCTTCGTATGCTACTTGCTAGTTTTCTCATAGCAGCTAACTGGTTGATTTATATCTATGCTGTGGGTCATGGTCAAGCGACGCAAGCTAGCCTGGGCTATTACATTATGCCTATTGTTTCTATCCTGTTTGCCCTCATTTTTCTTCGTGAATCATTGAGTAGGACCATGTGGGCAGCAGTAGTATTGGCCTTTATAGGAGTACTGGTTCTTGTTGCCAATACAGGAAAACTTCCCATGGTTTCATTGGGGTTAGCTCTGAGCTTTGGTTTCTATGGTCTAATCAAAAAAGGGGTTAGGCTCTCCAGTGACGTAGCCATGCTAGTAGAAAGTGGCTTGTTACTACCTTTTGTAGCTATCTATCTCGTTTTCTTTTCTCCAGAATCATTTTCTTCCTATTCGAGCATGGAAATGTTTCTCCTAGCCATCTCAGGTGTAGTGACGGCTGTCCCTTTGCTTTGCTTCTCGGAAGCAGTCAAAAGGGCGCCGCTTAACCTTATTGGTTTTATCCAGTATCTTAATCCTACGATTCAACTTCTCGTAGCCATCCTCATTTTTGGTGAGACGGTCAGCTTTGGAGAGTTGAAAGGCTTCCTCTTTATCTGGATGGCCATACTAGTCTTTATAACTGGCCAAATAGTAACATTTCGTAGAAGTTCCTGATAGCTATCGGGAACTTTTTATGATGTTGTCCTAAAAATGAGCCAAGTTTATCTGACAATTTTAGAACTTTAAGATATAATAGTAGTATTAGATTAAAATAGCGGAGAATTTTATGCGAAAAATGAAAAAGCTAGCGGGCTATCTGATTCTGCTCGCTATCCCAGTTGCCATCGCTGCAGGCCTGTTTATCTTTAACGGTTCAGGTTATCGCTTATCAGAACAAGATGCGGCAGACATTGCTTACAAAAATGCAGGTGTCAAAACTTCTGAGATTTCTCAATCAACAGTTTCGAAAGCACGTTCTGGGCTTCACGGAAGTTATGAGATTAGTTTCACAACGTCAGACAACCATTTTGAGTATACAATTGATGGTCAGTCAGGATCTATTTTGAAACATAAGAGTGACCATCCAACAACTAAGGATGAGGATGACGCTCAAAAAGGTGAAGAACCTAAAGACGAGACTCAACCTAGTGAAAGCAAGGAAGAGACAGCTGTATCGAAAGAGACTGCGCAAACAACAGCTCTTAACCATGCTGGCCTAGCTGAAGGTTCTGTGACAAACTTGAAAACGGAATTGAAGACTGAAGGAGACGGTAAGGTCTACAATATCAGCTTTGACTATGCTGCTAGCGGTCTACGTTATAAATACGCGGTAAATGCTGATTCGGGAGCTATCGTAGCCTATACGACTGAGTATCTCACAGGGGCTGCGACTCCTGCTCAGTAGGTCGCAGATAGAGTGAAAGCTCTCCTTCTTATTAAGGAAAATCCTTGCAATTTCTCTGAAATGGTGTAAACTTAAGGTGAAAACGGTAACAGTAGCAGTAGCTGTAGATGTTGCCGTAGAATCAAGGAGGCTTTGACCATGAAAGAATTCCAAGCATTTAAAGACACGCTTAGCAATAAGGCTCTCAAAGCCATTTACGAAGAAAGTAAATTGGAAGTCCAAGACGAAACAACTGAAGGTACAGAAGCCTTCTCACTAGCCTTGGCAACCCAAATGGCTATCAATCTACTCGAAAGCTATGAAAAATGGCTAAAAGAAGAAAGAGCTAAGGGAGATAAATAAGATGAAATCCTTGTCGGAAGACAGGGATTTTTCTTGTGAGGACACATTTTTCTATCTTCCTTTCACACGATAAGTTCGGAGTTTAGAAGTTCTCCTTTAAGCTTTATGATCACATTATTAGTCCAATCGAGATTTGATACCTTTTGGGTTTCTTATCTCAATGTCTCCTTATAATTTCATTTGTCTTGGTCTTAAAATTGTGATAAAATAAGACTATTCAGAGGTGCTTTGAAGCCCATTTGTCACAGGAAGCGGTGGTACTGAGAAATCCGCACAAATGTCAAAGCTGGTTGCTGATGGTCAAATTGAATCAAGAAAGCTGTGAGTGGTTGCCACTCAAAATTGGGTGGTACCGCGGATACACATTCGTCCCTGTCATAGTTATGGCAGGGATTTTCTATAGCTTTTAAAGAACCAAGACCGAAGGTCACAGGTGAATTTAGAGATATCGATGCAGACGGAGCGCAAGCGAGGTCTACGTTCCTATCAGAGGAGGGTGACATGAAGCAATCTTTTGAGACCAGTAAATTGTACTATGGTTTTCCCATTTTTATCTTGGGTTACAAGGACCAGACCTATGGCTATAATGTGACGACTTGTAGTTCTTCTTATAGTCTAGGAGATTGGCTCGTTATAGGGGTCGGTAGTGAGGAAAATGCGGCAGACCAGATTAAACATTATCAGAAGTTCACAGTGAATATTCCTGATGAGAGTTTAATGCTTGAGATGGAGCAGGCTGGTTTTATTAGTCATCGTGAAAAGATTGCTAAACTCGGCATAGATTTTCAACCTTCTGATTTGACACAAGCACCTATCCTGGATGCCTGTCCAGTCGTTCTGGATTGTGAGGTCGACAGAATTATTGAGGAAGATGGTATCTGTCATATCTTTGCTAAGATTATTGAACGACTGGCTGACCCAGAACTCTTGGATGACAAGGGCCATTTTAAAAATGACCGCTTTGCACCGACTTACTTTATGGGAGATGGTCATAAGCGTGTCTATCGCTATCTAGATGATCGAGTCGACCCCATGGGAAGCTTCATCAAGAAAGCGAGGAAGAGGGATGAAAAGAGCTGAGTTGCCAGAACGAATCGAAACGGAGCGACTGGTCTTGCGAGTCCGTACAGTGGCGGATGCTGAGGATATCTTTGGTTTTGCCAGTCGTCCAGAAGTCTCCTACCCAGCAGGTTTCCCACCTGTTAAGACCCTCGAAGAGGAAATCTATTATTTAGAACATCTCCTCCCCGAGCGCAATCAAAAGGACAATCTCCCAGCAGGCTATGGAATTTTGGTCAAAGGGACTGATAAAGTTATCGGATCTGTTGATTTCAACCATCGCCACGAAGATGATGTACATGAGATTGGCTATACCTTGCACCCAGACCATTGGGGACGAGGTTATGTACCAGAAGCAGCACGTACCTTGATTAATCTGGCTTTTAAAGAATTGGAGCTTCACAAGATTGAATTGACTTGTTTTAGCTACAATGTCCAAAGTCAACGTGTCGCTGAAAAACTCGGTTTCACTCTTGAAGCTCGCATAAGGGATCGCAAAGATGCTCAAGGCAACCGTTGTGACAGTCTCATATATGGCTTGCTGAAGAGTGAGTGGGAGGTGGAGAAATGAAATGGTTTGTTATCTTATTGCTTATACTTCTAATTTTTTACTTTTATAAAAAAGAAAAAAGAAAAAGTTGGATATTAGTTATTCTAATGAAATTATCCCAAATACTGATTATGAAGTATCTCCAATAAACGAGGAATTTTTAGCTCTAATGCCTAAAATTGAGTTCTTACCTACAGAGATTAATCTTGATGAAAAACCTATTCATGAGATTTCAGATGGAAATGTTGTAGCGAAATTAGATGCTCTTGTGCCTCAAATCGTTCAAAACTTCACCAATCATGTCAAAAACAAACCTATTGAAGAGTTATTAAATAAAGTCAAAGAAGGTAATATTTATCAAGTAGTTATCCCACCTGAAGCAAAACTTTACGATTCTAAAGAAGTTCTTGGAGCTTTTCGTGGTGGTTACACCATAAATAATAAACTTGCTGGTCAAGCCAATCTTATACCAATGGATGTTGAAAATTTAACAGCTATATCAAATACAGTAGCTGATGTAATGAATATTTCCTCCATGGTTGTAGGTCAATATTATATGGCTCAAATTGATACTAAAATGACCGAAATGCAAGAAGGAATCGATAAAATATATGATTTTCAACAGACTGAATTTAAAGCTAGAATAATAGCTTTAATAGGAAAAGTTGGTAACGTATCCAAATTTAATATCGAAATCATTGAAAATGATGAATTGAGAAAGCGTTCTCTAGATGACTTAAGTCGATATAGAGATGATGCAGTTGAATTATTACAGCAAGTCAATTTAACGATAGAAAATATTGTTTCTAAAGGTCATAACAATGAATTTGATAAGTATAAAGAGAGTATCAAGGAAGTTGATAAATTAATTAGCTTTCAACAATACTTGCTCTCGATTTTAGAAGAAATTGGAAGGTTAATTTATCTATTAAACAAGGGTACCGTATCTTCTGATCATTGTTATTCTTTATATAACATTTATATTGAACAATCTACTGATGCTAGAAATTTATTAAATCAATGGCATGATGAGAGCATCAAAACATTTGCACTTGATTTGGATAATAAGAGATATGCTAAGCAAGGTTGGGAAGGATTATTATTCGAAATTCCTGGAATGATTGTCAATGATTGGAAATATAATGAAATACCTAATTCTGTAATCACACAAATTTATAAACAATTAGATAATTCACTTGAGATAAAAAATACAACTGAGAATTTACTCGAAAAAGAAACTAAAATAATATCAAAAGACGGCAAATATTATTATTTAACAGAATAAAAGGAGAACACACATGTCTAAAGAACTTTCACCTAAATACAATCCAGCCGAGGTTGAGGCTGGTCGTTACCAAAAATGGCTTGACGAAGATGTTTTCAAGCCTTCAGGCGATCAAAAGGCTAAGCCCTATTCTATCGTTATTCCACCACCAAACGTAACTGGTAAACTTCACCTTGGTCACGCTTGGGATACAACTCTTCAAGATATCATCATCCGTCAAAAACGTATGCAAGGTTTCGATACGCTTTGGCTTCCTGGTATGGACCACGCAGGTATTGCCACTCAAGCTAAGGTTGAAGCACGTTTGGCTGAAGATGGCATTTCTCGTTATGACCTTGGTCGTGAAAAATTCCTTGATAAAGTTTGGGAATGGAAAGACGAGTATGCCTCAACTATCAAGCAACAATGGGGTAAGATGGGACTCTCTGTAGACTACTCTCGTGAGCGTTTCACCCTTGATGAAGGTCTTTCAAAAGCCGTTCGTAAAGTCTTTGTAGAACTTTACAAAAAGGGCTGGATTTACCGTGGTGAATTTATCATCAACTGGGATCCAAAAGCTCGTACAGCCCTTTCTGATATCGAGGTTATTCACAAGGATGTGGAAGGTGCCTTCTACCACATGGACTACATGTTGGAAGACGGTTCACGTGCCCTTGAAGTGGCAACAACACGTCCTGAAACCATGTTTGGGGATACTGCCGTAGCGGTTAACCCAAACGATGACCGTTATAAAGATTTGATTGGTAAAAATGTTATCTTGCCAATCTTGAACAAGCCAATCCCAATCGTTGGGGACGAACACGCAGACCCTGAGTTTGGTACTGGTGTGGTTAAAATCACACCTGCCCATGACCCTAATGACTTTTTGGTTGGTCAACGTCATAACTTGCCACAAGTCAATGTCATGAACGATGATGGTACTATGAATGAATTGGCTGGTGAGTTCAACGGAATGGACCGCTTTGAAGCACGTAAGGCTGTTGTTAAGAAATTGGAAGAAATCGGTGCCCTTGTTGAAATTGAGAAAATGACTCACTCGGTTGGTCACTCAGAGCGTACAGGTGTGCCTGTTGAGCCACGTTTGTCAACACAATGGTTTGTTAAGATGGACCAATTGGCGAAAAATGCTATCGCAAACCAAGACACAGACGACAAGGTTGATTTCTACCCACCTCGTTTCAACGATACCTTCCTTCAATGGATGGAAAATGTCCACGATTGGGTTATTTCTCGTCAGCTCTGGTGGGGTCACCAAATCCCAGCTTGGTACAATGCTGAGGGTGAAATGTACGTCGGTGAAGAAGCTCCAGAAGATGACGGATGGAAACAGGATGAAGACGTCTTGGACACTTGGTTCAGTTCTGCCCTTTGGCCATTCTCAACTATGGGTTGGCCTGATGTGGAAGCAGAAGACTTCAAACGTTACTTCCCAACTTCAACCTTGGTAACAGGTTACGATATCATCTTCTTCTGGGTGTCTCGTATGATCTTCCAATCATTGGAATTCACAGGACGCCAACCATTTAAGAACGTCTTGATCCATGGTTTGATCCGTGACGAGCAAGGACGTAAGATGTCTAAGTCACTCGGTAACGGTATTGACCCAATGGATGTGATCGAGAAATATGGTGCTGATGCTCTCCGTTGGTTCCTTTCAAACGGTTCTGCACCAGGGCAAGACGTGCGCTTCTCTTATGAGAAAATGGATGCGTCTTGGAACTTCATTAACAAGATTTGGAACATCTCTCGCTATATCCTCATGAACAATGAAGGATTGACCTTGGATGTAGCGCGTGAAAATGTGGCTAAAGTCGCTGCTGGTCAAGCAGGTAACGTGACAGACCGTTGGATTCTCCACAACCTCAATGAAACCATCGGAAAAGTCACTGAAAACTTTGATAAGTTCGAATTTGGTGTGGCTGGTCACATCCTCTACAACTTCATCTGGGATGAGTTTGCGGACTGGTATGTTGAGTTGACCAAGGAAGTGCTTTACAGCGATAACGAGGACGAAAAAGTCATCACTCGTTCTGTCCTACTTTACACTTTGGACCAAATCTTGCGTCTCCTTCACCCAATCATGCCATTCGTAACTGAAGAAATCTACGGTCAAATCTCTGAAGGAACAATCGTGACTGCGGAATACCCAGTGGTTCGTCCAGAATTTGAAAACGAAGAAGCGGCAGCTGGCGTCGAAGCTCTTAAAGATGTGATTCGCTCCGTTCGTAACTCACGTGCAGAAGTGAACGTAGCGCCAAGTAAACCAATCACTATCTTGATCAAGACAAGCGACAGCAAGCTCGATGCTTTCTTTAATGATAATGTCAACTACATCAAACGCTTCACAAACCCAGAACATTTGGAAATTGCAGCAGATGTCGAAGTACCTGACTTGGTTATGTCAAGCATCATCACAGGCGCAGAAATCTATTTGCCACTTGCTGACCTTCTTAATGTTGAAGAAGAATTGGCTCGTCTTGAAAAAGAATTAGCCAAATGGCAAAAAGAACTGGATATGGTAGGCAAGAAACTCTCTAACGAACGTTTCGTAGCCAATGCCAAACCAGAAGTTGTCCAAAAAGAACGCGACAAACAAGCCGACTACCAAGCCAAATACGACGCGACCGTAGCACGTATTGATGAGATGAAGAAATTGGTGAAATAAACAAAGAGACACGGTGGTTTGCCGTGTTTTTTTGGTATAATGAGTAGCATAAAAGTTATATTGGAGGGTGTATGGTTGAGTTAATTGTTTTATTTTTTATTATATTTTTATGGCTAATAGGCAAATCAAAGGAGAATTATTTTCAGTTCCATGATATAATCGTGTTTTTTTATTTTATCTATTTATCAGGTCAGATAGCTTACTCAAAGTTAGTGTTTTTAGATTCGTTTATACAATGGATAGTATTTGTTTATTTTGTAATCATGTCGATTCCCTATATATATAAGGGGTTAAAGCAGATTTTACCCCAAAATACTGTTAGAATTTTTACCTATATCCATGAGCGTTTAAAAGATGAATCTAATGAAGAACTGTTAGAGTTTATATTTGGAATATTATTTTTTTTCATAGTGTGGATTCAGATAAATAATGGAAGGTTATTGTTTGATTTTAAGATTCCAATTGGAGTAATCAATCTGAGTACTAGAAGTAGTATAGAGATTCTAGGATTTGTAGTCGCCATTTTAAGTATGTATGGAATTTATATTGGATTTTTACAGTACCTAACAAGCGATTTTTCTTCCGATAAGTACTTAGGAAGGAGCAAGACTAACTATCTAATAAAAAAGTCAATCTGGTATCATATTACCCAAACTAAAATTTTCATATGTATTCTTTTTTCTATGGTTTTAATACCTATTATTGTAAAGTTAGATTTTGGCCTTGATAAAGAACTTTCAATTCTATGGCAGTCTGGGTATTTTTTCTTATTAATTATTTATATTTTTCTTCTTCAAAGGAGTCTCTATATAATTCGAGTGGCTTTATTGATAAAAAATAGTCAAGATGATAACTTAAAAATTAATATGTCAAGGAACATCCAAGAAGAATACATTGAGTTTTTTTGGTCCGGTTTCAAACGACGTAGCACATATATAGATAAAAGCATAAGAAATAAACTTACTAAAGAACTTTGTAATTTAGATAATGAAAATATTAAAGAGTATTTGTATGTTTTTTTAAAGGTAGAACGATTTAATGAAAAAAATTTATATGGCTCGATTTATTCAAAGCTAGATAGTTTATCTCTTTCCATTTATATTAAAATAATAAATTTTGTAAAGTCGAGGTTTCACTATGATGAAAAAAATTGCAGAGATAGATATTTTGAACTGAATAATAGTGATTTAAGTATGTTTTACTTAGCTTTTTTTTCTTTTTTTAAGAGTTTTATTTATGGTAAGTGGGAGTATATAAGACATTTAGAATTAGAGTCTCGTAGTTATGCAGTTCTAATTAAATCTTTGGATGAAGATATTAATGTTTTTGAACATATTCTTAAAATAAACAAAGTTTGTAATGAAGAATTATTGAAATATAATGAAATGACTCAATTACCCCTGAGAGGTTTAAATAGAAGTAATCCCCAAAAGTATGTGTTATCTGATGATAGCGTATTAAAATATTTATTTGATGTCAAATTTGACATTATTAAATCAGAGAAGAGCGAGAAGTACTTTAAGAATATCGTTGAAGAAACTTTAAGAAGTACAAGAGAACTCTTAACTTTCAAAGACGATGGAATTTTAGAAAGATATTTTTTTGAAATTGAAGAACATAAATGGGAAGTACTGGTTGAGTATATTGACTGGGCTAAATTCTTTAGAAGTTTGGTTAGTAAAGATATTAGTTTTTCATACTATTCTAGTGAGTTGATTATTGATCAAGAAAATAGTTCGTTATACTCTGGTGTTATTTTAAAACATATTATAGAAAATTATAATCAATATCTATTTGAGTCCATGAATTCTCTTTTTAAAATATTATTCTTAATGTATAAATTGAACAGGGAAGAGGATGTTTACAGAAGTAATAGAGAAATCGACCGTATTATTGATTCTTTGAATATACCAATTGAAGCAGTGGCAAGTTCACTAGTAAGAATATTGAGAAACAATAGTGGGCTATCATCATATATTTTATTAAAAGATAGTTATGATAATTCTTTATCAATAAAACTTAGAAAATATGACCTGTTGTATAAAACAAATTCCTATATAATTGAACTTGATGAAATTTCTGATATTCAATATAAGAGATTAAATTTTATACATCCAGTTTCAATTTATGATATAGGAATTATAGACAGTAAAAAAAGTCGTGTGCAGGATAAGGAAGAGGCATCTTTGGAAATTAATGCTTACAAATTAATAAGTAAATTATTAATATTGGGTGAATTGAATGGTTTAAGTGGAAAATCTGGGGAATATTTACGTGACCATAAAGACTATTACAAATCAATTGTAAATATTAATCAAGAAATTTGTAACATATTTAAGAATGGTACAATGCATAGAACTATAAAAAAAGCAATTGAACTTTTTGAAAATGAACAGCTGGTTACTAATGGAGAATTAAATAAAGTTTTTGTCAACGTAAGAGAGTATAGAAAGGCATTAGAGACTATACGATATTTCTTTTAATGTACAAGGAAATTCAAGAGATTGGGATCAAGATTCAAGTAATATATGTATTAATTTGACTATTTTACAAATCTAAAAGACTGGGAACTTGTTGCTGCTCTGAAAAAAATATATTGACGCTCTGAAATTCTGACTGGAATATCTAACCAAGTAAAAAATAAATAAAATATCTTCCCTTCAGCTTTCTTTAAGCAACCCAAGCTATACTATGACCATCCTAATAAGTATTACTGAACGTCGTTCGGTAGCGCTCACATGTTCTGGTTTTAAGTCAGACAGTGTATCTTTCTTTTTTCATAAATCTCCCAAACAAGTCTAATCTCACAAGGTTAGGCTTGTTTTTATGAAATAAGCAGAAAGTTTTTCATTAAAAGTAAACGCTTGTGTAAGTAAAATGAAAACGTTAGGCAAAGTCAGTGAAAACGTCTAAAAAACCGTCAATTCATTGACTTTCGTGGAAAATAGGACTAAAATAGCAGGGTAAAAATAAATAAAAAGGAGAATTCTACTATGAATCTAACTATCTTAGCCCTCGGTTTGGCCGTTATGGGTGTATCTCTTGGTGAGGGTATCCTCGTTGCCAATATCGCTAAAGCTGCAGCTCGCCAACCTGAGATGTTTAGCAAACTTCAAACATTGATGTTTACTGGTGTTGCCTTTATCGAAGGTACCTTCTTCGTATTGTTTGCCCTTAGCTACATTGTCTAATAGACAAATAAAAGATGAAGGAGGGATGAGCAGTGGAAACTACAAGTAATCCAACCGTCTCATTATTTGGGATTGATTTTGACTTGACTGTCCTTGCCATGTCTCTCTTGACAGTAATTATCGTTTTTGGAGTGGTTTTTTGGTCAAGTCGTAAGATGACCATTAAACCAAAGGGAAAACAAAATGTGCTTGAGTTCATCTATGAGTTTGTGAACAGTACCATTTCTCAAAATCTTGGAAAATTCACGAAGAATTATAGTTTGCTCTTGTTTGTAATTTTCACCTTTGTTTTTACAGCGAACAACTTAGGTTTGCTTGTGTCTGTAAAAAGTGAGCATTACAATTTTTGGACTTCTCCAACATCGAACTTCGGTGTTACTATCACTCTTTCTTTGATTATTACCCTCATTAGTCATATTGAGGGGATCCGTAAAAAAGGGTTTAAAGGCTATCTAAAGGGCTACCTTTCACCATACCCAGCTATGCTCCCAATGAACATTTTGGAACAATTAACCAACCTTGCTTCATTGGCCTTGCGTTTGTTTGGTAACATTTATTCTGGTGAGGTACTTACTGGCTTGATTCTTCAATTGGTGACCTGGTCTGCTTTTGCAGCACCTGTATCCTTTGCTTTGAACCTTGTCTGGGTTGCCTTTTCAGCCTTTATCGGCTTTATCCAAGCCTATGTCTTTATTATCCTAAGTTCAAACTATATTGGTGATAAAGTCAACGAAGAATAATTAAGAAAGGGAGAAATGAAATGTCATTACTGATTAATAGTACGACACTTGGTAATATCATTATCACACTCGGCTCAGTTTTTCTCTTGTATTACCTCATCCGTAAATTCGCATGGGATCAAATTACAGGAATCTTTGCTGCTCGTGAAAAGAAAATTGCCACAGATATTGATAGTGCTGAAAATGCTCGTCAAGAAGCAGAAAGCTTGGCACAAAAACGTCAAGATGAGTTGGCTGGTGCTCGCACTGAGGCAGCTCAGATTATTGATGGGGCCAAGGAAACTGGTAAAACTCAAGAATCAAAAATCATTGCAGAAGCACATGATGAAGCTAAACGCTTGAAAGAAAAAGCAAATCAAGACATCGCCCAAAGCCGTGTGGAAGCACTTGCTGGCGTTAAAGGTGAAGTTGCAGACTTAACTGTCCTTTTGGCGGAAAAAGTTATGAAACAAAACCTTGATGCTAAAGCGCAATCTGACTTGATTGATAGCTATCTTGATCAATTAGGAGATGCTTAATGGATAAGAAAACACAAGCTCTTGTTGAGCAGTATGCCAGAAGCCTGGTAGAAGTCGCTTTTGAACAAGACGCCGTGTCAACAATCCAAGAAGAAGTAAGGCAAATCCTAACAGTTTTTGCTGAAACAAATCTAAAAACCTTCTTGTCGCAGGAAAATGTGACAAGTGAAGCTAAAAAAGAAAGTTTGAGCTTGTTTCAAGAGTCTTGTTCAGTGTATATGAACAATTTTCTTGAGGTAATCTTACTCAATGACCGTGCCAACATTCTCTATGATGTGTTGAAATTGGTCCTTGAGCTCTTTGATCAAGAAGACAATACTTACGATGTTACAGTGACATCAGCAAGTCCCTTGTCTGAGGAACAAAAAGCCCGACTTTTGGCGATTGTTTCACAAAAATTTGAGATTAAGACACGTCGTTTAGTAGAAAAAATTGATGAGGACCTCATCGGAGGATTCGTCATCAAAGCAAAAAATAAGGTTGTTGACACGTCAATTCGCAGTCAATTGCAAACCTTTAAAACGAATTTGAAATAGAAAGTGGTGTGACTTTTGGCAATTAACGCACAAGAAATTAGCGCTTTAATTAAAAAGCAAATTGAAAACTTCCAGCCAAACTTTGACGTCACTGAAACTGGTGTCGTTACCTATATCGGTGACGGTATCGCACGTGCTCGTGGTCTTGATAATGCCATGAGTGGTGAGTTGCTCGAATTTGAAAATGGTGCCTATGGTATGGCCCAAAACCTTGAATCTAATGATGTCGGTATCATTATCTTGGGGGATTTCGTAGCAATTCGTGAAGGCGATATTGTTAAACGTACTGGAAAAATCATGGAAGTTCCAGTTGGTGAAGCCCTTATTGGTCGTGTAGTAAACCCACTTGGGCAACCAGTTGATGGTCTTGGTGACATCGAAACAACAGGTTTCCGTCCAGTTGAAACACCTGCTCCAGGTGTTATGCAACGTAAATCAGTTTCTGAGCCATTGCAAACTGGTCTTAAGGCCATTGATGCCTTGGTTCCAATTGGACGTGGTCAACGTGAATTGGTCATCGGAGACCGCCAAACTGGTAAAACTTCAGTAGCCATTGATGCTATCTTGAACCAAAAAGGTCAAGATATGATCTGTATTTATGTGGCTATTGGTCAAAAAGAATCAACAGTTCGTACACAAGTAGAAACTCTCCGTAAACATGGTGCTCTTGATTACACAATCGTTGTGACTGCCTCAGCATCACAACCATCACCATTGCTTTACATCGCACCTTACGCTGGTGTTGCAATGGCTGAAGAGTTCATGTATAACGGAAAACACGTTTTGATTGTTTATGATGATTTGTCTAAACAAGCCGTGGCCTACCGTGAACTTTCATTGCTTCTCCGTCGTCCACCAGGTCGTGAAGCCTACCCAGGGGATGTCTTCTATCTCCACTCACGTCTTTTGGAACGCTCAGCTAAAGTTTCAGATGATCTTGGTGGTGGTTCAATTACTGCCTTGCCAATCATCCAAACGCAAGCCGGAGATATCTCAGCTTATATCGCAACAAACGTTATCTCAATCACAGATGGACAAATCTTCTTGCAAGAAAACTTGTTTAACTCAGGTATTCGTCCAGCCATTGATGCAGGTTCTTCCGTATCACGTGTAGGTGGATCAGCGCAAATTAAAGCGATGAAGAAGGTTGCTGGTACACTTCGTCTTGACTTGGCTTCATATCGTGAACTTGAAGCCTTTACGCAATTTGGCTCAGATTTGGATGCTGCGACTCAAGCGAAATTGAACCGTGGTCGTCGTACAATCGAAGTTTTGAAACAACCGCTTCATAAACCACTTCCAGTTGAGAAACAAGTTGTTATCCTTTACGCTTTGACACACGGTTTCTTGGATAGTGTTCCGGTTGATCAAATCTTGGATTTTGAAGAAGCACTCTATGACTACTTTGATAGTCACCATGAGGATATCTTTGAAACTATTCGTACAACTAAGGATCTTCCTGAGGAATCTGTACTTAATGAAGCTATCCAAGCTTTCAAAGATCAGTCAGAATACAAATAGAAATAGGGAGGACAGCATATGGCAGGCTCTCTAAGAGAAATCCAAGCAAAAATTGCTTCAACTAAGAAAACGAGTCAAATCACAGGAGCCATGCAAATGGTTTCTGCCTCAAAATTGACACGTTCTGAGCAAGCTGCTAAAGATTTCCAAATCTATGCCTCAAAAATTAGACAGATCACAACAGATCTTCTACATTCAGAATTGATTAATGGTTCGTCAAATCCAATGTTGGATGCACGCCCAGTTCGTAAGACAGGTTACATTGTCATTACTTCAGATAAAGGACTTGTTGGAGGTTACAACTCAACAATTCTTAAAGCTGTGTTGGACATGATTAAACGTGACCATGATTCTGAAGATGAATATGCTATCATTTCTATTGGTGGAACGGGTTCAGATTTCTTCAAGGCTCGTAACATGAATGTTGCTTTTGAACTTCGTGGCCTTGAAGATCAACCTAGTTTTGAACAAGTCGGAAAAATCATTTCTAAAGCTGTAGGAATGTATCAAAATGAACTTTTTGATGAACTCTATGTGTGCTATAACCACCATGTTAACAGTTTGTCTAGCGAAGTTCGTGTGGAACAAATGCTTCCTATCGCTGATTTGGATCCCAATGAATCAGAAGGTCATGTGTTGACCAAGTTTGAATTGGAACCAGATCGTGACACTATTTTGGATCAACTCTTACCACAATATGCGGAGAGTCTTATCTACGGTGCTATCGTAGATGCCAAAACAGCTGAGCACGCAGCGGGTATGACTGCAATGCAGACAGCCACTGATAATGCTAAGAATGTGATTAACGATTTGACAATCCAATATAACCGTGCGCGTCAAGCTGCCATCACTCAGGAAATTACTGAAATTGTTGGTGGTGCAAGTGCACTTGAATAGCAGAGATTTGTCTTAATTAGACACACATGAAAAAGGGATGATTGTCATCCAAAAAACTATCATAAGGAGAAAACAATGAGCTCAGGCAAAATTGCTCAGGTTGTTGGTCCTGTTGTAGACGTAGCGTTTGCAGCTGGTGATAAACTCCCTGAGATTAACAATGCATTGGTCGTTTATACTGACGAACAAAAGTCTAAACGTATCGTGCTCGAAGTAGCTCTTGAACTTGGAGAAGGTGTGGTTCGTACCATTGCCATGGAATCTACTGATGGATTGACTCGTGGACTAGAAGTTCTGGACACTGGTCGTCCAATCAGCGTTCCTGTTGGTAAAGATACCCTTGGACGTGTCTTTAACGTTCTTGGTGATACCATTGACTTGGAAGCACCTTTTGCAGAAGATGCAGAGCGTGAACCAATTCACAAAAAAGCACCAACCTTCGATGAATTGTCAACATCTACTGAAATCCTTGAAACAGGGATTAAAGTTATCGACTTGCTTGCCCCTTACCTTAAAGGTGGTAAAGTCGGACTCTTTGGTGGTGCCGGTGTTGGTAAAACCGTTCTTATTCAAGAGTTGATTCACAACATTGCCCAAGAGCACGGTGGTATTTCCGTGTTTACAGGTGTTGGTGAACGTACACGTGAAGGTAATGACCTTTACTGGGAAATGAAAGAATCTGGCGTTATTGAGAAAACAGCCATGGTCTTCGGTCAAATGAACGAACCACCTGGAGCACGTATGCGTGTTGCTCTTACTGGTTTGACAATTGCGGAATACTTCCGTGATGTCGAAGGTCAAGACGTGCTTCTCTTCATCGATAACATCTTCCGTTTCACTCAAGCAGGTTCTGAGGTTTCTGCCCTTCTTGGTCGTATGCCATCAGCCGTTGGTTACCAACCTACACTTGCTACTGAAATGGGTCAATTGCAAGAACGTATCACATCAACTAAAAAAGGTTCTGTTACATCAATCCAAGCCATCTACGTTCCAGCCGATGACTATACTGACCCAGCGCCAGCTACAGCATTTGCTCACTTGGATTCAACAACCAACCTTGAACGTAAGTTGACACAAATGGGTATTTACCCAGCCGTTGACCCATTGGCATCAAGCTCACGTGCCCTTTCACCTGAAATTGTTGGTGAAGAACACTATGCTGTTGCGACTGAAGTTCAACGTGTGCTTCAACGTTACCGTGAATTGCAAGATATTATCGCTATCCTTGGTATGGATGAATTGTCAGACGAAGAAAAAACATTGGTTGGACGTGCTCGTCGTATCCAATTCTTCTTGTCACAAAACTTTAACGTTGCTGAACAGTTTACAGGTCAACCAGGTTCTTATGTTCCAGTTGCTGAAACCGTTCGTAGCTTTAAAGAAATCCTTGAAGGTAAATATGATAATCTTCCAGAAGATGCCTTCCGTAGCGTAGGTCCAATTGAGGATGTAGTAGCTAAAGCTAAGGCTATGGGCTACTAATGAGGTGAAGATATGGCACAAATGACCGTACAAGTGGTAACTCCGGATGGTCTGAAATACGACCACCATGCCAGCTTTATCCACGCGGTTACTAAAGATGGTCAAATTGGTATCTTGCCAGGCCATATTAACTTGATTGCGCCACTTGAAGTGGATGAACTCAAGGTTCGTCGTGTGGATGACGAGAGTCACGTCGATTGGATTGCCGTAAACGGTGGTATCATCGAAGTTAAAGATGATTTTATTACTATCGTTGCCGATTCAGCAGAACGTGAACGCGACATTGACGTTTCTCGTGCCGAACGTGCCAAGCAACGTGCCGAACGTGACTTGGAAGAAGCAACTAAATCTGACCGTATTGATGAAGTTCAACGTGCTCAGGTTGCTCTCCGTCGAGCACTTAATCGTATCAGTGTCGGTACAAAATAAGACAAAAAAAACGAGACTTTGGTCCCGTTTTTTATTTGTCGTAAAAGAAAACATGAGAAGTAGCAAAGTTATCAAAGAAAGCTCATTGTAAAACCTATCTGAAGGTAAGATAAAAAATCAGATTTCCAGTCCTGAAAACGGTTAATTTAGCTTTTGCTTTAGTTTAAGGTATCAAAGTGTTATAATATAAGCTGTTAGCTTTATATTTTAAGAGAAAATGTAGAGTAACGTAATAGAAAGTATGAGTTTTTTAAAGATATGAAAATTGAAAAGAAGCATCTTTTAGATTACACCATCTTGATACCTTATTTAATCTTATCCATAGTTGGTTTAATAGTAGTGTATTCAACAACGAGTGCTCGTTTAGTAGCCTTTGGAGCCAATCCCTTCGCATCTGTTATGAACCAAGGGGCCTTTTGGTTGCTATCCTTGTTCTCTATTTTTTTCATCTACCGACTGAAATTGAACTTTCTCAGGAAAGATAAGCTTTTGGGTGGTGTTATTGCCTTTGAGATTTTACTTTTGGTCATTGCTAAGTTTTTCACTAGGGAAATTAATGGTGCCAATGGTTGGATTGTGCTTGGTCCCTTGTCTTTCCAACCAGCGGAGTACCTTAAGATCATTGTTGTCTGGTTTTTGGCACACACTTTTTCAAAAAAACAGTCTGCTATAGAACGTTATGACTACCAAGCTTTGACGAAGAATAGATGGATTCCTAGGAATGGTAAGGAACTTAATGACTGGCGTGTTTATTTGCTTGTAATGATTGGTTTGGTTGCTATCCAACCTGACTTGGGTAATGCGGCTATCATTGTATTGACTACGGTAGTTATGTTTTCAATTTCTGGTGTTGGCTACCGTTGGTTCACGGCCTTATTTGCCGGCATTGTAGGGATTTCATCAGCCTTCCTTGGTTTAATTGCCTTGGTTGGGGTTCAAACCATGGCTAAGGTACCTATCTTCGGTTATGTTGCCAAGCGTTTCGCAGCATATTTTAATCCGTTCAAGGATTTGACTGGATCTGGTCTCCAGCTATCTCATTCTTACTATGCTATGAGTAATGGGGGCTGGTTCGGTCTTGGACTTGGAAATTCGATTGAGAAAACTGGCTATCTCCCAGAAGCTACAACAGACTTTGTGTTTTCAATTGTAATTGAAGAGTTAGGTCTTATCGGAGCTGGCTTGATTCTGGCCCTTCTCTTTTTCCTCATTCTTCGTGTTATGATTGTGGGAGTTAAGGCACGAAATCCTTTTAACTCTATGATGGCATTGGGTGTAGGTGCCTTAATGCTAATGCAGGTCTTCGTTAACATCGGAGGAATCTCAGGGCTGATTCCATCAACAGGGGTTACCTTCCCCTTCCTTTCGCAAGGAGGTAACTCTCTTTTAGTGACTTCAGTTGGGATAGCCTTTGTCTTGAACATCGCTGCTAATGAAAAGCGTGATAATATTGTTCAAGCGATTGAGGAAGAATTGTCTCAGACTCAAGAATTAGAAAGCCAAGATGAAAAAATCGTACCTTTAAGAAGAAGTCGTTAATACGGCTTCTTTTTTCGTTAGATGGTGTTAGGCAGCAGTATGAAGATAGTGAAAGCTAATAGGAGCACTAGAAATAGAATTATTGAAAGGAATATTTGTAATTACTCTAAAGAAAAACTGAAAACTATATAAAATACTTGCAATTCTATGACATTTTGATAGAATAGTAGAGTAAAGTTAGACTGTATTGCCTACTGTCTATCTATAAAATATATTTTATTGGAGGCTTTTCCTAAATGGCAAAAGAAAAATACGATCGTAGTAAACCACACGTTAACATTGGTACAATCGGACACGTTGACCACGGTAAAACTACTTTGACAGCTGCAATCACAACTGTATTGGCTCGTCGTCTTCCTAGCGCAGTTAACACACCAAAAGACTACGCTTCAATCGACGCTGCTCCAGAAGAACGTGAACGCGGTATCACAATCAACACTGCACACGTTGAGTATGAAACTGAAAAACGTCACTACGCTCACATCGACGCGCCAGGACACGCGGACTACGTTAAAAACATGATCACTGGTGCCGCTCAAATGGACGGTGCTATCCTTGTAGTAGCATCTACTGACGGACCAATGCCACAAACTCGTGAGCACATCCTTCTTTCACGTCAGGTTGGTGTTAAACACCTTATCGTCTTCATGAACAAAGTTGACTTGGTTGACGATGAAGAATTGCTTGAATTGGTTGAAATGGAAATCCGTGACCTTCTTTCAGAATACGATTTCCCAGGTGATGACATTCCAGTTATCCAAGGTTCAGCTCTTAAAGCTCTTGAAGGTGATTCTAAATACGAAGATATCATCATGGACTTGATGAACACTGTTGACGAATACATTCCAGAACCAGAACGTGACACTGACAAACCATTGTTGCTTCCAGTCGAAGACGTATTCTCAATCACTGGTCGTGGTACTGTTGCTTCAGGACGTATCGACCGTGGTGTTGTTCGTGTCAATGACGAAGTTGAAATCGTTGGTCTTAAAGAAGAAATCCAAAAAGCAGTTGTTACTGGTGTTGAAATGTTCCGTAAACAACTTGATGAAGGTATTGCCGGAGATAACGTCGGTGTCCTTCTTCGTGGTATCCAACGTGATGAAATCGAACGTGGTCAAGTATTGGCTGCACCTGGTTCAATCAACCCACACACTAAATTCAAAGGTGAAGTTTACATCCTTTCTAAAGAAGAAGGTGGACGTCACACTCCATTCTTCAACAACTACCGTCCACAGTTCTACTTCCGTACAACTGACGTAACAGGTTCAATCGAACTTCCTGCAGGTACTGAAATGGTTATGCCTGGTGATAACGTGACTATCGACGTTGAGTTGATCCACCCAATCGCCGTTGAACAAGGTACAACATTCTCTATCCGTGAAGGTGGACGTACTGTTGGTTCAGGTATCGTATCTGAAATCGAAGCTTAATTAATATTAAGTTCCCAATACAATTATTCGTCAGACAATAATTGAGAGAGTCGAGTTTACTCGGCTCTTTTTGGTGTTTAAAAATACTTGTGATTCTATACTTTTAAACTGTTTAAGGTGCTTAAGCTAAGTTTTGATAGTGAAAAAAAGTCATAAAGCAAGTCGAGTTTTCGGAATTTTCCTAAAATCCTAGTAATAGTAAGGGATTTGTGATAAAATAAACGAGTAAATAAATAAAAGAAGAGGTATGTGAAATGTCACGTAAACCATTTATCGCTGGTAACTGGAAAATGAACAAAAATCCAGAAGAAGCAAAAGCATTCGTTGAAGCTGTAGCATCAAAACTTCCTTCATCAGATCTTGTTGAAGCTGGTATCGCAGCTCCTGCAGTTGACTTGACAGCTGTACTTGCTGCTGCTAAAGGTTCAAACCTTAAAGTTGCTGCACAAAACACTTACTTTGAAAATGCTGGTGCCTTCACTGGTGAAACTAGCCCACAAGTTTTGAAAGAAATCGGTACTGACTACGTTGTTATCGGTCACTCAGAACGTCGTGACTACTTCCACGAAACTGATGAAGACATCAACAAAAAAGCAAAAGCAATCTTTGCTAATGGTATGCTTCCAATCATCTGTTGTGGTGAATCACTTGAAACTTACGAAGCTGGTAAAGCAGCAGAATTCGTAGGTGCTCAAGTTTCAGCTGCTCTTGCTGGATTGACTGCAGAACAAGTAGCTTCAACAGTAATCGCATACGAACCAATCTGGGCTATCGGTACTGGTAAATCAGCTTCACAAGACGACGCACAAAAAATGTGTAAAGTTGTTCGTGACGTTGTGGCTGCTGACTTTGGTCAAGAAGTTGCTGACAAAGTACGTGTTCAATACGGTGGATCAGTTAAACCTGAAAACGTTGCTGAATACATGGCTTGTCCAGACGTTGACGGAGCTCTTGTTGGTGGTGCATCACTTGAAGCTGAAAGCTTCTTGGCATTGCTTGACTTCGTTAAATAATTTTACATAAAGTCGGGGTTTCCCTCGGCTTTTTTGTTTTTTGATGAATAGATTTAATGATTGCTTGGGATAAGACAAATGCTATTGGTTTGTAAAAACGAACGCTTTAGGTACTGTATTTTATAGGTTTAGGGTTTCACAAATAGAATTGGATTGCCCAAAGAGATAGATAATATGCTATAATTAAAATAGTATAACTAGAGCTCAGACGCTAATAGTCTGTATGCTCCGCATTTTTTTCCAAAAAAGGAGAGTTAGAATCATGACTTTTGATGCAATTGACCAAATGGCGGTCAGCACTATTCGTTCGCTTTCGATCGAGGCAATTCAAGCCGCGAATTCTGGGCACCCAGGTCTTCCTATGGGTGCAGCGCCAATGGCTTATGTGCTTTGGAACCATGTGATGAATGTTAATCCAAAGACTAGCCGTAACTGGACAAACCGTGACCGTTTTGTTCTTTCTGCTGGTCATGGTTCTGCCTTGCTTTATAGTCTATTGCACCTTTCTGGCTATGATGTAACAATGGATGACTTGAAGAATTTCCGTCAATGGGGTTCTAAGACTCCAGGTCACCCTGAAGTTAACCATACTGATGGTGTTGAAGCAACATCAGGTCCTCTTGGTCAAGGGATTGCTAATGCTGTTGGTATGGCCATGACTGAAGCGCATTTGGCTGCTAAATTCAACAAACCTGGTTTTGATATTGTTGACCATTATACTTATGCCCTACATGGCGATGGTTGTTTGATGGAAGGTGTTTCTCAAGAAGCTGCCAGTCTTGCTGGTCACCTTAAACTTGGTAAGTTGGTACTTCTTTACGATTCAAATGATATCTCACTTGATGGACCAACTTCAATGGCTTTCACAGAAGATGTTAAGGCTAAGTTTGAAGCTTATGGTTGGCAACACATTCTTGTCAAAGATGGTAATGATTTGGAAGCTATTGCTAAAGCCATCGAAGAAGCTAAGGCTGAGACAGATAAACCATCTATCATTGAAGTTAAGACAATCATTGGTTATGGAGCTGAAGGGCAAGGAACATCAGCTGTCCACGGTGCTCCAATTGGTCAAGATGGCATTGATCACGCAAAAGGTGTTTACGGTTATGATGCACCGGCATTTACAGTTCCAGATGAAGTTGCTCGTCGTTTTGAAGTTGGTATTAAATTCCGTGGTGAAGCTGCTGAAAATGCTTGGCAAACTAAATTTGCAGAATATGAAACTGCTTACCCAGAATTGGCTACTGAATACAAGGCTGCCTTTGCAAATGAACCTGTACACGTTAACTTGAATGCTCATGAATTGGGTTCAGCAGTAGCTAGCCGTGTATCAAGTCAACAAGCTATCCAACAGATTTCTGAACAAGTTCCTTCATTCTGGGGAGGTTCAGCAGACCTTTCAGCTTCTAACAATACTATGGTTAAGGCTGAGTCTGATTTCCAAGCAGATAACTATGCTGGACGTAATATTTGGTTTGGTGTACGTGAGTTTGCTATGGCAGCAGCTATGAATGGTATTGCTCTTCATGGTGGTACTCGTGTTTATGGT
Source organism: Streptococcus sp. CCH5-D3 (assembly GCF_001556435.1). Lineage (NCBI taxonomy): Bacteria > Bacillati > Bacillota > Bacilli > Lactobacillales > Streptococcaceae > Streptococcus > Streptococcus sp. CCH5-D3. The sequence continues at coordinate 52,021 of NZ_LSIW01000081.1, read as the reverse complement.
GGTACTTTCTTCGTCTTCTCAAACTACTTGCTTCCAGCAGTACGTATGGCAGCTCTTCAAAACTTGCCAGTAACTTATGTTATGACACACGACTCAGTAGCAGTTGGTGAAGATGGACCTACTCACGAACCAATCGAACAATTGGCAAGTGTGCGTTCAATGCCTAATCTTAACGTTATCCGTCCTGCAGATGGTAATGAAACTAATGCTGCGTGGAAACGTGCCTTGGCTGAGACTGAACGTCCAACAATGCTAGTTTTGACACGTCAAAACTTGCCAGTCCTTGACGGTACAGCTGAAAATGCTGAAGCTGGTGTTAATAAAGGGGCTTACATCATCTCAGAAGCTAAAGGTGATCTTGATGGTATCATCATTGCGACTGGTTCTGAAGTGAAATTGGCTCTTGATACTCAAGCAGCTCTTGAAGCTGAAGGCGTGCATGTCCGTGTTGTTTCAATGCCATCACAAAATCTCTTTGATGAACAAGATGCTGCATATAAAGAAGAAGTTCTTCCAGCAGCTGTGACAAAACGTTTGGCTATCGAAGCTGGAACTAGCTTTGGTTGGGGCAAATACGTTGGTCTTGCAGGTAAAACACTTACTATTGATACTTGGGGCGCCTCAGCACCTGGTGACCGTATCTTTAAAGAATATGGTTTCACTGTTGAAAATGCCAGTCAACTTTACAAATCATTGTAAGAAAAGAAAGAGCTTGGTTAGTCCAAGTTCTTTTTTTGTAAATGTTATACAGAACTTGACTTTTTAGGGCATAGTGTTAGAATGACTGTGTCAGCCGATTTAGCTCAGTTGGTAGAGCAACGCACTCGTAACGCGTAGGTCACAGGTTCGAAACCTGCAATCGGCATGGTCAGAGGTATTCAGATAGAAACAGGGTTTTTTAGAAACCTCTGTTTTCTTTTGTCCTTGATTGTTCTTTTAAGCTAAAATTTGATAAAATAGAAGATGAAAAAAAATAAAGGAAGTATCATGTCAAAAGGGTTATTAATCTCAATCGAAGGGCCAGATGGTGCTGGAAAGACTACAGTTTTGGAGGCTCTTTTACCACGTTTAAGAGAGGTTTATCCAGCTCAGGTTGTGACGACACGTGAACCAGGAGGAGTAGCTATTGCAGAGCAAATCCGTGAGGTTATTTTGGATGTGGATAATACGGCTATGGATGCTAAGACAGAGCTCTTGCTCTATATTGCGGCTCGCCGTCAACATCTGGTTGAGAAGGTCTTACCAGAGCTTGAAAAAGGCAACATGGTCATCATGGATCGTTTTATTGATTCATCAGTTGCTTATCAAGGTACTGGTCGTGGCTTGAATCAGGATGAGATTGCCTGGTTAAATGCCTATGCGACTGATGGGCATAAACCTGATGTGACTCTATTGTTTGATGTGGATTCTGAGACTGGTTTGGCCCGCATTGCAGCCAGCGGTGAACGTGAAGTCAATCGGTTGGATTTAGAGAAGCTTGACTTGCATCAGCGTGTACGTCAAGGTTATTTAGATTTAGCACAGGCTGAACCAGAACGTATCAAGCTAATCGATGCCTCACAGGCTTTTGAAGATGTTGTAGAGGACGCTTGGAAAGTAATTAAAGGCTATTTATAAGGAGCAAGATGAAGTTAGCTGAAAGTCAAAGCAAACTATTTGAAGAGTTTTCACAAATTATCAGGGAAAATCGTTTGAGTCATGCTTATTTGTTTTCGGGTGATTTTGGAAGTCTCGACATGGCTATTTGGCTAGCACAGAGTCGATTTTGTGTGACTCCTGAGAATAGTCTACCTTGTGGTCATTGTCGTCCCTGTCGCTTGATTGCACAGGGGGACTTTTCTGATGTTAAATTAGTAGAGCCACAAGGACAGATTATTAAGACGGACACGATTCGTCAGTTGACCAGAGAGTTTAGTCAATCGAGTTTTGAGGGGCAGGCTCAGGTGTTTATCATTCGTGATGCAGATAAGATGCATGTCAATGCTGCCAATAGTCTATTAAAGTTTATTGAAGAACCTCAAAGTCAGATTTATATTTTTCTTTTGACAGCTGATGATAGTCGTATGTTACCGACGATTAAAAGTCGAGCTCAACTCTTTTATTTTCCTAAGAATCGGGCTTATCTGGAAGAATTGCTGCAGAAGGAAGGCTTGTTGTTGACACAAGCCAAAGTGTTGGCGGATTTTGCCAAAGATGATGTTCAGGCTTTAGACTTAGCTAAGGATAATAGGATTCTTGATCTGATTAATACAGTAGAGCGTTTCACACAGTCCCTGCTATCTAATCAGGACCTGCTTTATTTGGATGTTGCAAAACTGGCTGTCCAGTGTAGTGAAAAGTCGGAACAAGAGATGGTCTGGGCTTTTTTAACTTATCAATTGGGGAAGGATATACAAAATCCACAAGTAAGACGATGGTTAGGCTTAGTTTATGAGGCACGAAAAATGTGGCTAGCTAATGTCAGCTTTCAAAATGCGATGGAGTATATGGTATTATCATGACAGAAGTCATTGGAATAAAATTTGAAGAAACTGGAGCAGTAGAATATGTTGTTCCTGATAAAAATTATGCCAAAGATGACTTTGTAGTCGTTTTGGAGAAAAAAGATAAACGCCTAGCCCAGGTTGTCATGGAAAACACAGATTTTCCTGAGGTTAGTTTGCCTGCGGATTTGAATCGGGTTGAAGGATTGGCAGGAGAGAAAGATTTCGCTAGATATGATGAAAATCTTTTGAAGGCTGAAAAGAGTATGGGAGTAGTAGCTGATTTAATTACTCAAAATCAGCTAGAAATGAAGGTGGTTGACATTGTCTTTCCGCTAAACTGCTCTTATGTGCTAATCAGTTTTGTTGCTGAAAAACGGGTAGATTTTCGTCAATTGCTCAAAGATTTGGCTTCTTACTTTAAGACACGTATTGAGTTGCGCCAAATTTCGAGTCGTGAGGAATCAAAGATTTATGGTGGCCTAGGACCTTGTGGCCGAGCACTTTGTTGTTCTAGTTTTTTGGGTGAATTCCCACCAGTATCGATTAAGATGGCTAAAAATCAGAGTTTATCTTTGAATTCTGGTAAGATGAATGGGGTCTGTGGTCGACTTATGTGTTGTCTCAGTTATGAAGATGACTTTTACCGAGATAGCAAGGCTAGTTATCCTGACTTGGGTGATGACATTGAAACCAAGGATGGCACAGGTCAGGTCGTTGCCATTGATGTAATTGCAGGGACTATTAAGGTTGTATTTGAAAAAGGGCGTGCGCCCCTAACTTATGGAGTGGAGGAAGTTCAGCTAAATGGAAAAGCGTGAATTGTATGATAAATTCGAGGAATTATCACAAAATTTGATGTCGATGTTGGCAGAAGTGGAAGCAATTAAGGCGAACTTCTCAGGGATTCTTGATGAGAATACGGCCCTCAAGTTGGAAAACGACAAGTTGCGTGAGCACTTGAGTCAAGTGGTTCAAGAGGAGACAGGGACTAAAATGTCTCATGGTAAGGTGAACCTCGAGGCTATTTATGATGATGGATTCCATATTTGTCCAGATTTTTATGGCCAACGTCGTGATAATAATGAAGCTTGTGGCTTCTGTGCAGAATTGTTGTACGGAGACTAAACATGCAGGTTCAAAAGAGTTTTAAGGGGCAATCTAGCTACGGTACCCTCTATCTGGTTCCCACACCTATTGGGAATTTGCAGGATATGACTTTTCGTAGTGTGCAAATCCTGAAAGAGGTGGATCTTATTTGTGCGGAGGACACGCGTAATACGGGTCTCTTGCTCAAGCATTTTGAGATTGAAACGAAGCAGTATTCTTTTCATGAGCACAATGCTTATGAGAAAATTCCAGATTTACTGGAGCGCTTGAAGTCAGGTCTTTCTTTGGCTCAGGTTTCTGATGCGGGGATGCCTTCTATTTCGGATCCTGGGCATGATTTGGTCAAAGCTGCCATTGCTGAGGATATTCCAGTGGTGGCCTTACCGGGAGCATCGGCTGGTATTACAGCCTTGATTGCCAGTGGTTTAGCACCCCAACCTCATATTTTTTATGGCTTCCTACCCCGTAAAAAAGGACAGCAGATTGATTTCTTCAAGGAAAAACTGTCTTATCCTGAGACACAGATTTTTTACGAGTCACCTTACCGTGTGGCGGATACTCTTGAAAATATGCATGAGGTCTATGGCAACCGTCAAGTAACTTTAGTTCGAGAATTGACCAAGCTTTATGAAGAGTACCAACGAGGATCTATTTCAGAAGTTTTAGATTATATTGCTAGTAATCCTCTCAAGGGTGAATGTTTACTGATTGTGGCTGGAGCTTCTGAAAATGATAAGGAAGAAAATCTAACATCAAATGTTACCCCGGTAGAGGCTGTAGAAGCTTTAATTGCCTCTGGAATGAAACCTAATCAGGCTATAAAAACCGTTGCTAAAGAGCGAAAAATGAATAGACAAGAGCTTTATAACCTTTTTCATGGGGTTTAAGAGGCTCTTTTTTTGTGGCAACACAAGATGTTAGAAAAGAAAGAATTATCGAAAAATTCCGTAAATAAACTTGTGTGCCTCGTAATTTTGTGTTATATTATCTGACATAAAATAATTTACGCATTGGAGTGGTTTCATGGATACAGGTAGCAGTGCCTTTATATTGATTTGTTCTGCCATGGTTTGTTTGATGACACCGGCCTTGGCCTTCTTCTATGGTGGGCTTGGACGTCGTAAGAATGTTATCAATACCATGATGATGTCTGTTCTTCCCTTAGCTATAGCTTCTCTCTTGTGGATTGTTGCTGGCTACTCGCTTTCTTTTGGCGGTCATGGGAATTTCTTCGGTAATTTCAGTCACCTTTTTTTAAATGGTGTGTCTGAAACGGCCTCAAGCCGTGGTTTAACCATTCCTGATATGCTGTTTGCTGCTTTTCAGATGATGTTTTCGATTATCTGTGTGGCGATATTGACGGGTTCAGTGGTAGGACGGATGCGCTTTACACCTTTAGCCATTTTTGTTGTCTTTTGGTTACTTTTTGTCTATTATCCATTTGCACATATGGTTTGGGATGAAGGGCTCCTTGCAAAATGGGGGACGATTGACTTTGCAGGTGGTGATGTGGTTCATATTACCTCAGGTGTATCAGCCCTAGTTTTGGCAATCGTTGTTGGTAAACGTCGTGATTTTGGCATTTTAGAACACCGTCCTCATAATGTTCCTTTTGTCCTATTGGGAGCGGGTCTCTTATGGTTTGGTTGGTTTGGCTTTAATGCAGGATCAGCCTTGGCTGCTAATGGTTTGGCAGTTCACGCGCTAGTAACCACTCATGTGTCAGCTGCTGCAGCCATGTTTTCGTGGTTGGCAATTGAAAAACATGTCACAGGACATCCATCCTTGGTTGGTGGTTCAACCGGTTTGGTAGCAGGTCTAGTTGCAATCACACCTGGAGCAGGTTTTGTTTCAATTTGGAGTGCTATTCTAATTGGTCTTATGGTTAGTCCGATTTGTTTCTATGCTATTTCAGTCTTGAAGAAACGTTTTGCCTATGATGATGCTTTGGACGCTTTTGGTTGCCATGGTGTTGGAGGTATCTTTGGTGGTTTTGCCACTGCAATTTTTACGACACCAGATTTAGCCCTAGATAAGGCCAATATTGGCTTGATTTATGGAAAGGCGCATCTGTTTATTGTGACATTTTTGGCTATTATTTTTACAGCTATTTGGTCTGCTCTTGTGACCTATGGTATTATTAAAGTAATTGCTCATTATATGCCTTTACGTGTTAGTGACCGTGATGAAGCTATTGGTCTTGATGACTGTGAACACAAGGAAACAGCCTATCCAACCTTTATGGGCTTAGATTCGTAGGAGAATGTATATGAAAAAAGTAGAAGCGATTATTCGTTCGGATAAATTAGAAGATTTGAAAAATGCCTTGACTGGTAGTGGTCTGGCTAAGGGAATGACTGTAAGTCAAGTCCTAGGTTATGGTAATCAACGTGGCTTTGCAGAGTTTGTTCGGGGACAGCGCATTGTTCCTACCTTATTAGCTAAGGTTAAGGTTGAGATTGTAGTCAAGGACATGGCAGTTGACGAAGTTGTTGAAGCTATTCGTAGTGCCGTGGCGACAGGAGAAGTTGGTGATGGGAAGATTTTTATCGTTCCTATTGATGATGTTATCCGTATTCGTACTGGTGAACGTGGTGGAGACGCCATTTAATATAATGAAGGCTTAAACCGGTTGGTTTGGGTCTTTTTTAGTGAATTTTGATATACTTAGAGAAGTTAGTATGATTGAGGGGGTGACCAATTGGCAAAAGGAAAAAAGAAAAGCAAGTCGAAAGCTAGACCTAAGAAAACTAAAAAGAAAAAGAAGTCTTTCTTGCTCTTTCCTAAATTTTTCCAGAAGTGGAGTCTGATTTTTATTGGCCTATTTGCCTTGTTGGGACTCCTTGCTAGTTTGAATTTTCCAAGGTTGACCATGGAAAAGAACATGACATCTACGGATGAGACGACGGTTGCTTTTATTGCAGAGATTGGCGAGACGTCCCGCTATTTGGCGGCTAGAAACGATCTTTATGCATCTGTCATGATTGCTCAGGCTATCTTGGAATCTGACTCTGGACAATCCAGTTTGAGTCAGAAGCCGTCCTATAACTTCTTTGGGATTAAGGGGGACTACAATGGTCAAAGTGTAACCCTACCAACCTGGGAGGATGATGGTAAGGGCAATCCTTACTATATTGATGCAGCTTTTCGTTCTTATGGCTCTGTGGAAAATTCTTTACAGGACTACGTAGACTTCCTTGAGGGTAGCTACTATGTAGGGGTACACCGTTCCAAGACTAAGAATTATAAGGATGCGACAGCTGCCCTAACAGGGGTCTACGCTACGGATACAACCTATGGAGAAAAATTAAATAGCATTATTGAACAATACCAGTTAACCATTTATGACACTTATTAGGAAGGTGAGAGCGACAATGAGTGATTTAGATAAAACAGTTGATTTTATTAAAGAAATAGAGAAATTGAAGTCCGTAACAAGATTTAATAGAACCCTTGATGGAAGATTTGAAAATAGTGCCGAGCATTCTTGGCAGGGTGCGATAGCTTCAATTGTTCTTCAAGATTATTATCCTGAAAAATTGAATATGGAAAAGGTCATTTCTATGTTATTGATTCATGATCTAGGTGAGATTTATGTTGGAGATACTTGGGTTTTTGACGATAAAAAAAGGTTCACTCTCATGATAGAGAGCTAGAATCTATTAAAAAAACAATGAGCATCCTTCCAGAAGAAAAATATTTGAATATGAAAGAATCTTGGCTAGAATTTGAAAAAGGGCAGAGTGCTGAGGCAAGATATGCAAGAGTCATTGACGCATTGGTACCACTAATAAATCACTTGGAAGTGTCAGAATGTAATTATAATCCAGATAATATTAGTTCAGACATGGTATTAGAAAAGAAAAAATTTATAAAAAGTGAGTCTGAAGAGTTATGGAAGCTGACGGAAGAGTTGGTTAAGAAAAGTGTAGAAAAGGGCTTGTATTTGTAATATCAATAGGCCCCCTACGGAATGGTTTATAGACAACATGATGTGTCGATTCGGCACGTCTTTTTTGATTTGTATGTGTTATAATGGAGGTAGTTACATTAGGAATTGAGATGCACACCTCGATGGATTTTTGCACTCCCTTGAAAGAGAGAAGGTTAGATAGTATGATTAAATTGATAGCAATAGATATGGATGGGACGCTTTTAGATAGCCAAAAAGAGATCCCTGAAGAGAATATCAAGGCTATTCAAGAGGCGGCTGAAGCAGGCATTAAAATCGTCCTTTGTACAGGTCGCCCACGTTCGGGCATTCTTCCACATTTTGAGAAATTAGGACTGAGTGAAGAAGAGTATATTATCATGAACAATGGTTGCTCTACTTATGAAACTAAAAATTGGACCTTGCTGCAATATGAAAGTTTATCTCGCACTGAGATGGAAGAACTCTTGCAGGCTTGCGAAGACTTTCCAGAGGTGGCTCTAACCTTGACTGGAGAAAAGACTTACTATGTTGTGGGCGATGAGGTGCCTGAGTTAGTAGCTTATGATGCTGGCACTGTCTTCACAGAAGCGAAAGCTAGGAGTTTGGAAGAAATCTTTGCGGAAGGTCAAGTGATTTTCCAAGCCATGTATATGGCTGATTCTGAACCTTTGGACGCCTTCCAAAATGCCGTGCAAGATGGACTTAGTCAGAGCTATAGTACAGTTCGTAGTCAAGACTATATCTTTGAAATCATGCCACAAGGGGCAACAAAGGCTAGCGGGCTTAAACATTTAGCAGAAAAGCTTGACATTAACCCAGATCAAATCATGGCTCTAGGCGATGCTGCCAATGACCTTGAAATGCTTCAATTCGTCGGTCAAAGCGTTGCCATGGGTAATGCGAGTGACGGCATTAAGGCTTTGTGTAAGTATGTGACTTTGACAAATGACGAGGCAGGTGTGGCACACGCCATTCGTACTTGGGCTCTATAAGAAAAAGACCTTTAGCTTTATTGTTTGCTAAAGGTTTTTCGATTTCTGATAATGGCAATGAGAGTAGTAAGTGTGATAGTGACATCAGTGATGGCAGCTGGGTAAGCCTGAATGGTCAAATCGTAAATTAGCCAAAGTAACATATTTTCAATAATGACCCAGCGAAGCCACTGAAGGTTTGGTGTGGCAGCAATAGCTAGGCTATAGGAAACTGAAGAGATGATAGGTAAATAACCAATAATCCCAAGTTGATTGAGATAGGTTCCGACGATGATTTGAATAATGATGAGGATGGTCAAGATAGTCTTGGTCATCTTCTTTTTGACCATCAGGCTATTACGTATGATGGAAATACTAATGGTTAAAGCACCGGTATAGCCTCCGAGAAGCAGGTTGGCAATAGCAGTAAAAATATAGTCGGTAATTTGCCAGACGAGCATGTTATTTTTTGATTTTGCAAAAGAGGATATGGCGACACATAGGGCACCTATGGCTGAGAATACTTGTGCTAGAAGATAGAATGTCATGGTATAACTTTCAATTTTTTGTCTCTATTATATCACAAGGATTCAAGATATTTTCATCTCTATTTTAGGATTTACAAGGCTAACATGTTAGCGTTTACATTAGAAAATGATATAATAAAAGTGTAGAAGATATTCTTCCCTTAAAAGTAGAGAGAACCTGATGTTTCCTTATAATATAGGCCCTATCTTTACTTTTTATGAAAGACTAGAAATGAGGAAATGATTATGAAAAACAAATTTTCCCAAGCAATCGTGCTTTCAATGGTTACCCTTTCCTCAATGGCTTTTCTGACGGCCTGTTCCAGCCATAAGGAATCGAGTTCAGCAGATAAGACGCCTAAGAGTAGCCAGGTGACCTCATCAAGTAGAGTTAAATCATCCAATAAAGATAGTGGTAAGACCAGCAAGCCTAGTGCTAAAGTCAAGGAGTCTTCTGGTTCAAATACTGAATCTTCAAGTGCACCAAGTAGTAAAAAGTCTTCTGCACCAAGTTCAAGCAGTAGTCAGACTCAGTCATCATCTTCAAATAGTTCATCAGTTCCCTCAAGCAGTCAGTCACAGGCTCCTAAATCTTCAAACGAGAGTCAGTCTTCAGCCAGTCAATCCCAAGCGCCAAAGAGCTCAAGTGATAGTCAAGCTTCAAGTAGTCAATCTAGCAGCCAAGCTCAAGCTAAAACGGATATGCAAGTGACCACTGTAGATATGGATGTGAGTGCGGTAGCGCGTGGTCAGTTTGATAGTATTGCCGGAACTTGGAAGTCTAGTGATGGCAGTCGTTTGGTCTTTGACAACACTAGCCTAGTAGGAGATATAACTGCACAAGGCCAAGCGACAGTTCATAATTATGTACACCCGAAAGATGATTATCAAGAGGGCTCAGGTAAGTATGATGCTACCCTCTCAAGAGATAGGGGGGACACCTCTGGTATCGTTGGAGATATTAGCTTTGTCTCTAAAAAAGCAGCTATTTCTGGTCCAAGCTACGAACAAGATACCATTCAAGTAACCAGTACTGGAGGAACAAAGGTCTACTTAAAAGAATCAGATAATATGACGCTACCTAAAGACGTGACAGTTACTGACAATCAACTTCCAATTGATGGTGGCATAGCAGAATCTGGCAGCTACAAGCTTACCAAACGTACGGCTGTCAAAAATACTCCTAGTGATAAGGCTCCAGTTGAATTTTACTTAGAAGCAGGTGATCAGATTAACTTTGATATGAAGGTTATTCAAGATGGTCATAGTTGGATTTCTTACATCAGCTATAGTGGTGTTCGCCGTTATGTTCAAGTGGATTAATTGAGATATCTAGAAAGGTCAGATTTTCTTCTGATCTTTCTATTATTTTGGGGAAAGGTCTTGTTAATTCCTTAATAAATAGATACAATAGAAAGGTCGGTTTTACCGAAAAATTTTAAATAATGAGGACAAAAATGTGTCAGTAAATTGGCAAGATATTGCGTTTTCTTTCCTCGGTGGTTTGGGGCTTTTCCTCTTTAGTATCAAGTACATGGGAGATGGTCTTCAACAAGCAGCCGGAGATAAGTTGCGTTTTTACATCGATAAGTATACCAGCAACCCGTTTTTAGGGGTTTTGATTGGTATTGTCATGACGGCCTTGATTCAGTCGAGTTCAGGGGTTACCGTTATTGTCGTCGGTCTGGTTTCGGCAGGACTTTTGAGTCTTCGTCAGGCTATTGGTATTGTCATGGGGGCAAATATCGGTACAACGGTAACTTCCTTCATGATTGGTTTCAAGCTTGGTGACTATGCCCTTCCAGTGATTTTCCTGGGGGCTGCGCTTCTCTTCTTTACAAGCAATAAGAAGCTCAATAACCTAGGTCGTATCTTGTTTGGTGTAGGGGGAATTTTCTTTGCCCTTAACCTTATGGGAGATGCGGTAGAACCTTTGAAGTCAGTTACAGCCTTTAAGGACTACTTGGCAACCTTGGGTGATCGCCCAGTCATGGGGGTTATCATCGGTGCTGGCTTGACCATGTTGATTCAATCGTCAGCAGCGACCATCGGTATTCTTCAGAGTCTCTATTCAGGTGGTTTGCTTGACCTGCAAGGTGCCCTTCCAATCCTCTTTGGGGATAATATCGGAACAACTATTACAGCGGTTCTAGCTGCTCTTGGTTCGAACATTGCAGCTAAACGTGTGGCAGGGGCTCACGTACTGTTCAACGTCATCGGGACGGTCTTGTGTTTGATTCTCTTGGTACCATTCACAGCCTTGATTCAATGGTTTAAGTCTGTGCTTGGTTTGACACCTGAGATGACTATCGCCTTTGCTCACGGTACTTTTAACATCGCAAATACTATTGTTCAATTCCCATTCATCGGACTCTTGGCTTACCTTGTGACTAAGATTATTCCTGGTGAAGATGAGATTAACAAGTACGAAGCACTCTACTTGGACCGTTTGCTTATCACACAAGCACCAGCTATCGCCCTTGGTAATGCTAAGAAAGAATTGGTGCACTTGGCATCGTACGCCATCCAGTCTTTGGAAGCTTCCTATGCTTTCTTTGCTAAGGGAGATGAAAAATACTTCGATAAGGTTGAGAAGTATGAAACAGCAGTTAATAGTATTGACGAAGAGTTAACAACTTATTTGATTGACATCTCTAACGAATCTCTAAGCGTTTCTGAAAATGAAGTGTTGGCAAGTGTGCTTGACTCTGTTCGTGACTTGGAGCGTATTGGTGACCTTGCAGTTGCAAGTGCAAACCTTTCACAACACATTCATAATAAGGGAATTGAATTTTCTGATACTGCCAAGGCTGAGCTTGCGGATGTTTACAACCGTACTCACCGTATCGCCCTTGATAGTATTCGTGTTGTTGTAGATGACGATAAGGTACTTGCAGGTCAAGTCATCCTTCGCCATGAAGAGTTGGAAAAACTTGAAAAACAATTGCGTAAAATACATACCAAACGTCTTAACAATGGTGAGTGTACTGCGCAAGCCGGTATCAACTATGTTGATTATCTCTCACATTACACACGTATCGCAGACCATGCGATTAACCTTGTTGAAAAGGTTACAGAAGGTGTGATTTAATAGAGAAAGTCGAGAAAATTTCTCGGCTTTTTTGTTATAATGAAAGCGTATTAAAAACATAGAAAATTGATGAGAGGTGGTCTTATGACCTATTATATTTCAGCCAAACGTTTTTATTTTGAACATAAAATCAAGGAAGGTGGCTACCTAGCGGTTGAGGATAGCCGTTTTGGTGACTGGACGGAAAATGTACCAGAAGGTGCAGAGGTGCTAGATTACAGTGATTATCAGATTTCTCCGGGTCTTGTAGATACTCACATTCATGGATTTGTGGGTTATGATGTCATGGATAATTCTGAGGAAAGTCTTCTAGGCATGAGTCAAGCCTTGCTTTCAGCAGGTGTGACCTCCTTCTTACCGACAGCTTTAACGGCGCCATTTGAAGAGTTGAAGGCTATTTGCCAAACAACAGCTAATACGGTTGGTAAGGAGACTGGTGCCAAAATTCAAGGGCTCTTCTTTGAAGGACCTTATTTCACTGAAACCTACAAGGGAGCTCAAAATCCTAAGTATATGGGCAATCCAAGCGTGGAACAATTGAAGGAATGGCAGGAGGCGGCTCAAGGAAAACTGATTAAATTTGCCCTTGCTCCTGAACGTGAGGGAGTAGCTGAATTTATCCAAGAAGCAACCAAGCAAGGTGTGACAATCGCTCTAGGTCATTCCAATGCTACATATGAAGAAGCCATGGCAGCAGTGGAAGCCGGGGCGTCCGTTTGGGTTCACGTCTACAACGGGATGCGTGGCTTTACCCACCGTGAGCCAGGTATGGTTGGTGCAGCCTTCGATAGTCCAGAAACTATTGGTGAGCTGATTGCAGATGGTCATCACGTGGTCCCTGCAGCTTGTAAGGTTCTTATCAAGCAAAAGGCACCTCAAGGAGTTGCCCTAATTACAGACTGTATGTCAGCGGGAGGCTGTCCGGACGGCGACTATATGTTAGGCGAACTTCCTGTTATTGTTGAAAATGGTACCGCCCGCCTCAAAGAAGGTGGTAATCTAGCTGGATCTATCTTACAACTTAAAGACGGTGTCAAACATGTGGTTGATTGGGGACTTGTGACAGTTGCTCAAGCCTTACAAATGGCCACTAGTGTTCCAGCTAAATCGGTTGGGCTTGAAAATACTTGCGGAAGCCTAAAAGCAGGTTTACCAGCTGATTTTATTGTATTAGATGACTCCTTGGAATTACAAGCAACCTTTGTTGATGGACGAAAAGGTTGGGAAAAATAAGAGTATGAGTAGCACTTTCTTATGAAGGTGCTGTTTTTTATTGATTTTTACAAAGGTGTTAGAGTAGTGTAAAATAGAAATACTTTGTATTTTACAGGAGGTAATATGTCAAAACGTATTTGGAGCATTGCCCTGGCCTATGTTGGTGTAATGATTGGTGCAGGGGTATCTTCAGGACAGGACCTCTTACAGTATTTTGTTAGTTTTGGAGCCTGGGGACTGATAGGTGTCATAGTTCTAGGAATCTTGCATGTTGGCTTTGGGCGACTCATGATTGCTCTGGGAAGTTATTATCGCTCAGACGATCACTCAGTAGTCCTGGCAGAAATCAGTCATCCTGTTATCTACCGTATTTTGGATATCGCTTTGATTATCACTTGTTTCCTGTTTGGCTTTGTTATGACAGCGGGGGCAGGGGCTAACCTAAACCAACAGTTTGGCTTTCCGATTTGGGTAGGTGCTTTCCTGTGTACAGCTCTGACTATTTTTGTGAGTTTCCTAGATTTCAAAAAAATCATCGGTGTTATTGGAGTTTTTACCCCTATGATTCTGGTTATGATTGCCATGATATTCGTGACCAATGTTTTAGGGCGTCACTGGGATTTTGCTGAGATGGATAAGGTGTCGCAAACCATTCAATCTCCTTTTCCGAGTATTTGGCTGTCTGTGGTTAACTATTTCGCCGTTTGTGTCATGTCAGCCATAGCCATGGCCTTTGTCATGGGTGGCTCTATTCTCAAAATCAATGAAGCTGAAAAGAGTGGAGCCTGGGGAGGATTTATGGTTGGGGTGATTTTCTTCGTCACAACCTTGATTCTCTTTGCTAACAGCGATAAGATTGCTAGCTCAGATGTTCCTATGTTGGCTATTGCAAAGGAAGTGAACCCTATCTTTGCGACGCTCTACGCCTTGGTCATTTTTGGATTGATTTTTAATACCGTCTTTAGTCTCTACTATGCCCTTGGGAAACGCTTCTCAGCAGGTAGTGATAAACGCTTCAAATTCTTTGTGGCTACATTTGCCCTTGCTGGTTTTGCTATTTCCTTCATGGGCTTCCGTCAATTGGTAGCGGTTATGTATCCTATTATCGGTTATTTGGGAATGCTGATGTTGGTCGTGCTGGTTGTGGCTAACTACCGCAAAAAAGCTAAGATTCGTAAGGAAAAGGAAATTCGAAATCATCTCTTGTCTATCGTTGAGAAAGCTTATGATCCCAATCAAGACTTGACCCATCGGGACAAGAAAAAGGCCGAAGAACTTCGAGAAGCTTCAATTATTGATAATGAGATTCTCCATGAAGACTCTCATGCACATGTTCGTCAGGAAATGGGGATTAGTAAGAAGGATTAGAATTTTATTTTACAAGTTTCTCTATTTCTGCTATAATACTGACAAGAAAGAAGGGCTTATGGCGTTTTTCTAGCGAGCTTGGGACAGTGGAAGCCAAGTAGAGCAAAGTAGGCAAGTGGCGCTTTCTCTCAGCAAATGGCTGAAGACAAACAGATAAAATGAAGTAATAAATTAGGGTGGAACCGCGTTTCTGACGCCCCTAGGTCAAACGACTTAGGAGCAGAGACACGGTTCTTTTTGTATCCTGAGTCACAAGAAACTTTATGAATAAGGAGTAAAACATGTCTAAAAAATTGACTTTCCACTGCGTCAGTGGCAGAGACCTCCTTACAGTCGGACTGCCTCACGCTCAGCACTAGGGTGCCTGAGCTAGACGCAGTACTAACTCGTCTTGCCTCGTATAATCGACGAGGCAGACTCGTGTCGCAAGAAATCATTTTTAATCAAGGAGTATTCAATGTCTAAGAAATTAACATTTCAAGAAATTATTTTGACTTTGCAACAATACTGGAATGACCAGGGGTGTATGCTCATGCAGGCTTATGATAACGAAAAGGGTGCGGGAACTATGAGTCCTTACACCTTCCTTCGTGCCATTGGTCCGGAGCCATGGAATGCGGCTTATGTAGAACCATCTCGTCGTCCAGCTGATGGTCGTTATGGGGAAAACCCAAACCGTCTTTACCAACACCACCAATTCCAAGTGGTCATGAAACCATCACCATCTAACATCCAAGAGCTTTACCTTGAGTCTTTGGAAAAGTTGGGAATTGATCCGTTGGAACACGATATCCGTTTTGTTGAAGATAACTGGGAAAACCCATCAACTGGTTCGGCTGGTCTTGGTTGGGAAGTTTGGCTTGACGGTATGGAAATCACTCAGTTCACCTATTTCCAACAAGTCGGTGGTTTGGCAACTGGTCCAGTAACTTCTGAGGTCACTTACGGATTGGAACGTTTGGCTTCTTACATCCAAGAAGTAGACTCAGTTTATGATATCGAGTGGGCTCCAGGCGTTAAATACGGAGAAATCTTCCTTCAACCAGAATACGAACACTCAAAATACAGCTTTGAAGTTTCTGACCAAGACATGCTTCTTGAAAACTTCGAAAAATTTGAAAAAGAAGCAGGACGTGCCTTGGAATTGGGTCTTGTTCACCCTGCCTATGACTACGTTTTGAAATGTTCACATACTTTTAACTTGCTAGATGCTCGTGGCGCTGTTTCTGTTACAGAACGTGCCGGTTACATTGCCCGCATCCGTAACTTGGCCCGTGTCGTAGCCAAAACCTTCGTCGCAGAACGTAAGAAACTTGGTTACCCACTTCTTGACGAAGCCACACGCGCAAAACTCCTAGCAGAAGAGGAAGAATAAGCAAAGTTACAAGAATGGAAAATGGGCGAACCTAGTGAGCCCACATGGCTACCCAGAGGCAAGTCGAAGACTTGCTAAAGGGATAGGCGCCGCCGTACTGGTATATGGGAATTTTTGAAACGTTAGGTTCAAAAATCAGTTAGCTAAATCCACTTTGATGAGACTGTTGGAAATCTATGTTAAGGAGACACCAGATTTCCATACAGCCTCACAAAGTTAGTTAGCAACATCCCCAGTACCTAAGGCGCCTATCGAAAAAAGAATTTTGTAAAGGAAGAAACATGACAAAAAACTTATTAGTAGAACTTGGACTTGAAGAGTTGCCAGCCTACGTTGTCACACCAAGTGAAAAACAACTCGGGGAGAAAATGGCAGCCTTCTTGGATGATAACCGTCTCTCATACGAAAGCATTCAAACCTTCTCAACACCACGCCGTTTGGCAGTCCGTGTGATTGGTTTGGCTGATCAACAATCCGATTTGACCGAAGATTTTAAAGGCCCTTCTAAGAAAATCGCTTTGGATGCAGAAGGTAACTTCTCAAAAGCGGCGCAAGGATTTGTCCGTGGGAAAGGCTTGACTGTTGACGATATCGAATTCCGTGAAGTCAAAGGTGAAGAGTACGTTTATGTTACTAAACACGAAGCTGGAAAACCTGCTAAAGAAGTTTTGGTTGGCGTTCCAGAAGTGCTTGCTTCATTGACTTTCCCTGTCAGCATGCACTGGGCTAACAACACATTTGAATACATTCGCCCAGTTCACACCTTGACAGTTCTTTTGGGCGACGAAGCGCTTGACCTTGACTTCTTGGATATCAAGTCAGGTCGTGTGAGTCGTGGACATCGTTTCCTTGGACATGAAGTGGAAATTACCAATGCGGATTCTTATGAGGAAGACCTTCGTACTGTTTACGTGATTGCGGATAGCAAAGAACGTGAAAACATGATTCGTGAGCAAATCAAAGCTATCGAAGCAGAACAAGGTGTTCAAGTCCAAATCGAAGAAGGACTTTTGAATGAAGTCTTGAACTTGGTCGAATACCCAACTGCATTTATGGGAAGTTTCGATACTAAGTATTTGGACGTTCCAGAAGAAGTCTTGGTGACATCAATGGAAACGCACCAACGTTACTTTGTTGTACGTGACCTTGACGGTAAGCTTAAACCAAACTTCATCTCAGTCCGTAATGGTAACGCTGAGCACTTGGAAAATGTTATCCGAGGAAATGAAAAAGTATTGGTGGCCCGTCTTGAAGATGGTGAATTCTTCTGGCGTGAAGACCAAAAACTTAAGATTGAAGACCTCGTTGCTAAATTGGCTAACGTGACTTTCCATGAAAAAATCGGTTCTCTCTCAGAACACATGGCCCGTGCTGGTGTCATTGCCGCATCATTGGCTGAGCAAGCTGGTTTGACTGCCGAAGAAACGGCCGCCGTAGCGCGTGCAGCTGAAATCTATAAATTTGACCTCTTGACTGGTATGGTCGGAGAGTTCGATGAATTGCAAGGAATCATGGGTGAAAAATACGCCCTCCTTGCTGGTGAGGATGCTGCGGTTGCGACAGCTATCCGTGAGCACTACCTTCCTGATTCAGCAGACGGAGCTCTTCCAGAGACTAAGGTTGGTGCCATCCTTGCGCTTGCAGATAAATTGGATACCCTCCTTTCCTTCTTCTCAGTTGGCTTGATTCCATCAGGTTCTAATGACCCTTATGCGCTTCGTCGTGCAACGCAAGGGATTGTTCGTATCTTGGATGCTTTTGGTTGGCACATCCCTATGGATGAGTTGATCGACAGCCTTTACGCCCTTTCATTTGATAGTCTTTCTTATGACAATCAAGCAGAAGTCATCAACTTCATCAAAGCGCGTGTGGACAAGATGATGGGACGCACATCAAAAGATATCAAAGAAGCCGTTCTTGCTGGTTCAAACTTCGTGGTTGCGGATATGCTTGAAGCAGCTGACGCCCTCTCAGAAGCTGCTAAGGCTGATGGTTACAAGGCAGCTGTTGAATCACTCTCACGTGCCTTCAACTTGGCAGAAAAAGCAGATGCTTCAGTAACAGTCGATGCCAGTCTCTTTGAAAATGATCAAGAAAAAGCCCTTTCTAAAGCAATTGAAGAGCTTGAATTGACTGGTTCAGCTAGTGACAAATTGGCTCAGCTCTTTGCTCTTAGCCCAGTCATCGATGCATTCTTTGACAATACTATGGTAATGGCAGAGGATGAAGCTGTTAAAAATAACCGTTTGGCCCTTCTTTCGGGTCTTGTGGCTAAAGCCAAAGCTGTTGCAGCCTTTAATCAATTGAATACAAAATAATAACTTGATGGCAGGTAGAAAGTAGGTTTTATTATGACACCTGAAAAAATTGCTCGTATCAATGAGCTTGCTAAAAAGAAAAAAACAGAAGGCTTGACACCAGAAGAAGAGGTAGAACAAGCAAAACTTCGTGAAGAATACATTGAGGGTTATCGTCGCTCAGTTCGTCACCACATCGAAGGAATTAAAGTGGTTGACGAAGAAGGTAACGATGTGACACCTGAGAAACTACGTCAAATCCAACGTGAAAAAGGCTTGCATGGTCGTAGCCTTGATGATCCTGAATCATAATAACTAGTAACAAGGGTTTGGAAGTTTTCCAAGCCCTTGTTTTGAAGTATAAAATTCTGAATATTCTGTATAATATTGACCAATTGTTTCAAAAATGGTACAATGTAGGTTATGTTAAAAATTGCAGGACTCAATGAGTCTTGCTTAATAGAATTGGAGTGAAAAAAATGTCGCAAAAGCAACATCATAAAGACGACGACAACCAGACTGAGAATGGGATGGTGCGTGGTCTTCAAAACCGTCACGTCCAGCTGATTGCCATCGCTGGTACAATCGGTACAGGTCTCTTCCTTGGGGCAGGGCGTTCCCTTTCCCTAACAGGACCTTCAATCATACTTGTTTATATGCTGACAGGTGTCTTCATGTACCTCATGATGCGAGCTATCGGTGAGATGCTCTACATGGACCCGGACCAACATACCTTTATTAATTTTATTACGAAATACCTTGGTAAAGGCTGGGGATTCTTCTCAGGTTGGTCTTACTGGGTATCACTGGTATTTCTTGGTATGGCAGAAATTACGGCTGTATCGAACTATGTGCAGTTTTGGTTTCCAAGTTGGCCTGCCTGGCAGATTCAGATTGTCTTCTTGATTATCCTGAGTTCGGTTAACTTGATTGCGGTTAAGATTTTCGGGGAAGTTGAGTTTTGGTTTGGGATGATCAAGATTATCACCATTCTTGCTCTTATCGCAACAGGTATCTTCATGGTAGCAACTAACTTTGAAACGCCTGCTGGACATGCTAGCCTTTCCAATATTACACACGGCTTTCAGATGTTCCCTAAAGGTTGGGTGAGCTTTGTCATGACCTTCCAAATGGTCTTCTTTGCCTACCAAGCCATCGAATTTGTAGGGATTACAACATCTGAGACAGCAAATCCACGTAAGGTTTTACCAAAGGCAATTAAGGAAATTCCGATTCGTATTGTCATTTTCTATGTGGGTGCCCTCATTGCCCTCATGGCTATCTTCCCATGGCAAAAACTTCCAGTTAATGAATCACCCTTCGTAACGGTCTTCCAAATGGCTGGTATCAAGTGGGCAGCGGCTTTCATTAACTTTGTTGTTTTGACAGCAGCAGCCTCTTCTTTGAATTCAACACTTTATTCAACTGGCCGTCACCTTTTCCAAATCGCTAGGGAAACACCAAACAGTAAGGTTATGAAATCTTTGAAACTTGATACCTTGGCCCGTAATGGTATTCCTTCACGTGCTATCATTGTTTCAGCCATTGTAGTTTGTGTTTCAGCCTTCATCAACGTCTTACCTGGTGTATCTGACGCCTTCGCTTTGATTACCGCATCTTCATCAGGTGTCTACATTGCCATCTATATTTTGACCATGCTTGCTCATCTCAAGTACGGTAAGTCTCAAGAGTTTATGGCAGATGGCTTCCTTATGCCAGCCTATAAGATTCTTAATCCATTGACTATCCTTTTCTTCATCTTCGTCTTTGTTTGTCTCTTCTTGCAAAAGTCAACAGTTGTCGGAGCTATTGGGGCAGCCATCTGGATTGTCGTATTTAGTATCTATAGTAACTGGAAACACAGTAAATAAATCAATTTAGCTCACCTTTATGGTGAGTTTTTTGTTGTCAAAAAAAGGACACAAGGTGTCCCAATTATTATCTATGCAATACTTTCTTGACTTCCATGGTGAAAGAAACCACTTAAGAGCCCCTTACTACGATGGAAAATAGCAGGCTTGTGATCGTTGTGCGAACGACCATTAACATCAAGTTTAGCCCATTCAAGAGCCTGGTGGGCATTTCGGTCTGAGACTGTAGATGTCCCAATATAGCTGTAGATACCTGCCTGAGCGAGAATAAAACCTTGCAGTTGGCGAATATTTTCATCATTGAGTGCTTCGGAAAAATGAATCTTTACTGTCTTATAAGTTAAAGATTGGACAGACTCAACGATAGGTGAATCTGCTAAGAGGTGCAAAAGTTCTTGATGCTTAGTAAAGGACTTATCATAGTCCATTGGAAGAATTATAGTATGGGTAATCCAATCTTCCAAGTTGGCTTTAGCCTTTTTACTAAGACCTCTTGCTGTGATACTGAGGTTATCTATATTGAAAGGAAGTTGGTCGATGTGAGCAGTATTTGAACCATATACCTTTCTGAAAAGCGGTGTACTTGATAGAATATGTCCAGTAGGAGAAATAATAGCTAAGGCAGTTTCCTTGGTTTGGTAACCAAGCTCGTGGCATTTCATGCTAGCGTATGTATCTTTAAATTCAATAATTGCACTTGTTTTCATCGTGTAACTCTCTTTCTGTTAGTTTATAAACTAACAATAGTTTATCATGACTTATTATCTTGGTCAAGATTTTACCTCAAAAAACAAAAAATATTTTTGTAAGGGCTTGCAAAAATATTTGGACTCTGATATTATATAACCATATCAAAAGGATTGTTACTGGTCAGCAGGCAAAACCTAGATAAATACGGAAAACTAATGGGAGTAGTGTATACTCACCCTAATTGGTTCTTGGTATTTATTTAGGTTTTTTTCGTTGAAAAAGCCTCGAAAGAACTAAAATCCTAGAAAAGAAAGGAGCCCTTATGGCTAAATATACTGAATTAGCTGAAGACATTCTCAAACACGTTGGTGGTAAGCAAAATGTCAATAGCTTAAAACATTGTGTGACACGTTTGCGCTTTGATTTGAAAGATGAATCTAAAGCAGATGATGACTACCTTAAGAACCGTGACGGAGTTGTTACTGTTGTTAAGGCAGGTGGACAATATCAGGTGGTTATCGGTAACCATGTGCCTGATGTTTATGCGGAGGTTCTCCAAGTTGGTGGTCTTCCAGCAGGTGGAAGTCTTGATCTTGATGAGGGGGATGCACCAAAGGGAAATCTCTTTGACCGCTTTGTATCTTTGGTATCAAGTATTTTCCAACCTTTCCTTGGGCCTTTGGCTGCAGCCGGGATTATCAAAGGAATAGTCGCTGTCATGGCAGCATGTGGCCTGTCAGCTGCAACAAGCCCTATGTATGTCATCCTTAATGCGGCGGGGGATGGTTTCTTCCAGTTCTTGCCAATCTTGATTGCCTTGACTTCTGCTCGTCGTTTCAAGGTTAATGAGTTTACAGCTATTGCGATTGCAGGAGCACTTGTTTATCCTGATATTGCTACGCTGGTGACTGCTCTTCAGAAAGCTGGTCAAGGTCATGTTCTAGGAGTTATTCCATTTGCGCTTCCTGCAGGGGGCTACCTCTCAACTGTAATGCCTTCTATCTTGGCAATCTGGGTGGCTTCATACATTCAAAAATTCTTTACTAAGATTACTCCAGATGTCATTAAAGTCTTCGTAGTACCTTTCTTTACATTGCTCATTACAGTACCATTAACATTCTTGGTGGTGGGACCAATTGCCAACACTTTCTCTGATGGATTGACAAGTCTTTTCCAAGCGATTATGAACTTTAGTCCGATTGTCTTTGGTCTTGTACTTGGTATCCTATGGCAAGTCTTGGTTATGTTCGGAATGCACTGGGCGCTTGTTCCCCTTGCTATCTTAGATGTGGCAACAAACGGAAGTTCTACGATTCTTTCAGCAGCTATCCTTCCATGTTTCACGCAAACAGGTGTATTGGGGGCTATCATGCTTAAGACAAAAGAAGAAAAAGTCCGTATCATTTCTATGCCAGCCTTTGTTTCATCTATTTTTGGTGTAACAGAACCTGCTATCTATGGGGTGACTCTTCCAATGAAAACACCATTCTACATTTCATGTGGTGTTTCAGGACTTATGGGGGCTGCCATGATGGCCCTAGATATTAAGACGTATTCAATAGGTGGTCTGGGTGTTTTTGTCTTCCCAAGCCTTATTGGACCGGATGGTAACCTTTCTAAAGTTATCTTTGCCATTATTATTGCCATTGTGGGTGGTGTTCTTGCCTTCCTCATCCAACTCTTTGTGCGAGTACCAAATCTATACGGTGGTGGAGCAGCTAAGGTTGAGGAAAAAGCTGAAGAAGCTGCACCTGCTCCTAAAGAAATTCAACAAGAAATTATTGCGAGCCCACTTATCGGGAATGTTGTCCCACTTGACCAAGTTCCTGACCAAGTCTTTGCCTCAGGAGCTATGGGTAAAGGTATCGCTATTGACCCTACTGATGGGGTAGTGGTCGCACCAGCTAAGGCAACTGTTAATTTAGTCTTCCCTACTGGTCATGCGATTGGTTTGACAACTGAAAATGGTGCAGAGCTTCTCATTCATATTGGTATGGATACTGTTTCTCTTGCTGGTAAAGGCTTCAAGACCTATGTGGAAGCAGAGGATGTCGTAGAAGCGGGTCAAAAACTTATAGAATTTGACCTAGCAACTATCCGAGACGCTAAATTACCAGTTATCACACCAGTCATTGTAACCAATACAGCTGACTTTGATGATGTCTTAACAACTAAAGAAGCTCGTGTTAACACTGGTGATTATCTCCTCACCGCTGTTAAATAAAAAAGAAATCCGAGAATCAGCTTCTCGGATTTTTGTTTATTTGAATTTGTAGTCTTTAACGACTTCAACGGAATTGACCGTTACATTTTCTTTTGGTTTGCTGTTGTCATCGACTTCAAGATTGCCAATGGTATCAACGACATCCATGCCTTTGATGACTTGTCCAAAGACGGTATATTTAGTATCGCCAGCTGAGTAACCACCTTTTTTGTAGGCGTCAATGATAGGTTTTGGATAGCCAGCATTTCCTAGCTGTTTGCTTTGATCATCCTTGTTTTGAACAATGTAGAATTGGCTGCCGTTTGACTCTTTAGCACCAGTATTAGCCATAGCAAGTGCGCCACGGATGTTGTAGAGGAATGGTGTAGGCTCAACAGCGAACCCTTTCTTCCAGATAGATTCTCCACCAGTACCGTCACCCTTAGGGTCACCACTTTGAATCATGAAGTCCTTGATGACACGGTGGAAGGTAAGCCCATCATAGTATTTGTCCTTGGCATGCTTCAAGAAGTTTTCAGAAGCCTTAGGAGCAAGTGTAGGGAAGAGCTTGACTGTGATATCACCCTTTGAAGTGTGGAGGATAACTTCAGCTTCGTCCTTACCAACCTTGTCTGACAACTGTGGAAAGGCATCTTTTCCAGATTTTTGAGCCTTTTCTAATTGTTTAGTGAATATCTTGTTATCAACGTAGGCATCTCCACGAACGGCGCGTGAGATGTTCTCACGAAAGGCAAAACCTAGGCCTGCGATAACAAGTACAATAATTAATGGAATGTACTTTTTAATGTTTTTCATATATAACTCCTTTGGTGCATTATACCTACTATTGTAGCAGAAAAAAACCTTTTGGGAAACGGTTAACAGAGGTCTTTAAATATGGTAGAATGGAACTATCAACAAGAAAATGAACATGGGACTAGATATAGGGAAAGGTTGCCTCAGGCTAAAAAGTGAGGGCTGACTTTTGGAAGGACGCATGCTACTTGCTCTTATCAGAGATAGGTGTCTAAATTCTAACTATAGAAAACTTCGCTAAGCTGAAGGGGCCTCTTGTTTGGATTTCTTGAAAAAAGGAGATTTTTATGTCAACTAAAGCAGAATGGGCTGAACTCTTTGAGTCGGTACACGGGCGTAAGCCTAGCCCCCAAGAATTTTTGGATGCTAAAGCAGCTGACTTTGATACAAGTGCTTTGGCTGCTCAAGCAGCATCTGTAGAAGCACCAGCTAATGAACCTGTCGCTGAAGAAGTAGCTCCAGAACCAGTTGCTACTGAAGAAGTCACAGAACAAGATGACATCGCAGATGTAGCTGAAACAGCTGAGGATGCCGTCGCAGAACAAGCAAGCAGTGAATCACCATTTGGTGCAGAAGCTTTCTCAGAAGCACCTGTGCAACAACCAACCCCACAATTTGATTCAAGCATGTTTGAAAAGGCACCTATCTCATCAGCTCAAGGATTTGGAACAGTTCCTAATCCAGCAGCAGCTGGCTCAGCAGATAAACCTCTTTTCAATCTTATCTTGCCAATCGTTGCGATTGCACTTTCAGTAATCTTTGCAGTCTTGGCATGGTTTGTAGGTCCTGCTTGGCTCTTCATCATCTTGACAGTCCTCGCAGTTGCGGTGGCAGTTGTTTCACTTGTCTTTAGCCTTAAATCAAGCAAGAAATTGCTTTCAATCATTGCAACAGGTGTTGCTGGTCTCATGCTCTTTGTGTCTATTGGTGGTTTGATTTTCCAAATCTCTCAAAACGCTAGTGATAACACAAGCTCAAGCAAGACATCAAAAGTTGCTGATAAAGACGATGATGCTGACAAGAAAAATGATGACAGCGATTCAAAATCTGACTCTAAATCTGATTCAAAAGGTGATAGCACTGACGTCAACGATTACATTGACAAAAATGCTAAATTTGACTGGAATGAATCTAAGTTCCAGAAATTGAAAGTCGGTAAAGATACCGTTAAGTCTATCATCAAGACTTATGGTAAGGCTTCTGATGCACAAATCTCTGGCGATGAGATGAAGTTGAATTACTCTGGTAAAGACTATGGTGAAAGTGTTTACCTAAACTTTAAGAAACAATATGACGGTACATTTATCTTGTCATATGCTTCAGGTAGATTCCCTCAAGATAAGGTTGAAGTTGATCGCTCTTACAAAGCTGACTGGACAAAAGAACAGTTTGATGCTCTCACTAAGGGTGATTACACTGATCCATCAAACGGTACGAAACTTGAAGATATCGTTAAGGATCACCCTAAAGCTTCAAGTGCAGAATACACAATCTCAACATCTCGTCAAGGTGAATTCAAAAAAGAAATGAGCATTTCTTATAGTGACTATGATGCTGGAGATGGTAAACTCAAGAGTGTTTACTTGTCATTTGATACCAAAGAAGATGACGATACGTTCTACCTTACTTATAAATCAGGTCCAGATGGCGAGGATTAATTAAGGAACAGGAGGGGAAACCTTCCTGTTTTTTCTTGATAAAAGGAGAAAACTATTGAGATTTTTAAATTATACATTCGATCAAAGCCAGTCTCTTGTCACTAAGGAGACCGTAGAAAAGCTCAATCAAAAAGGAAGCTGGAAACGATTTATTGGCTTGTTTATCACTTCAATCCTTCTTTACTTTTCTTCCATTGCCACACCGATGTTTATAAAGGGCTTGACCGTTGAACAAGATCCTACATTTTCTTGGATTCAGTGGCCCATGATTATCTTGTATGTGGTCATGTATCTGGTCTATCTGCTCCTTTCAATAAAGTACAGAAGAAGCCCGATGAAACTAAAATTTTGCACCTACTTTTACATGGTAGTCTTACTCGCTATCTTTACAATATGTGCTGGTATAATGATGATGACACGACGAAATATTGTCAGCATACTATCGGGAACTATGTTTCTTCTTTCCATTTATTACTTGATTCGAACGGTTCCCCGTAAACTGAAAGAAGCTCTTCAAAATCAGACAGAGTTTAGCCCCATGGTAGCACTTGTGACTGAAAAGATTTCGGATGGTTTGGTCTTTTTAAGTGGAACAGGGATTACAGCTGGACTGGTGCTTTTTGACCGCTCTACTGGAAGTGACATTAGAGGGAACATTGATGCGGTGTTAATGCCTATAATGCCTGCTATATTTGTCTTTGCGACTTATGTCTTTTCCATTGATTTGCTACGAGGCTATTACCTTTTTAAATATTCTGAGCAATATCGAGAGCAATTTGGCTACTCAGCTAAGGACTGGTATGGCGAGAAGTCGAAGGAGTATAGGAGGATGCAGGGTTAAGTTGTGGTTAAAGTAATGTATGAAATTGATGGCAAAATGCTTGAAGTTAAAACAATTTTAAACCGTATTGGAGGATAAAATGGAAAAACAAATTAATGAAAAAATTCGTGAGATTGCTCAGAGTGTTAATGAAGAGGGGAAAAATGAGTATATCTACAATCTCTATATTCCAAAGCATTATAATTTTCCTAATAATACTGAAATTATAGATATTGAAAAAATAATTGAACAAATTAAAGGGAATCTTCCAAATCAAGGGGTAATCTTAAATGACTAACATAACATTTTCACAAGTTCAAAAGAGTTTTCACAAGAAGTTGGTGTTAGACATTCCTGATTTTCAAGCGGATTCAGGTGAAATCTTCTCCATCGTTGGTGGCAATGGTGCCGGTAAGTCGACTTTTATCAAGCTCTTGGCAGGGATTTTTTTGCAGGATAAGGGCGAGGTTCGTGTCTATGGCGTTTCTAATCGCTCCAAGAAAATCCACTCGCTGGTCAAGTTTGTCTTGGAGAGCGGGCAGGGGTTGTACAGTTATTTGACAGCTATGGAGAATCTCCAATATTTTCTAAGCTTGAATGGGATTGCCTTGTCTCATATCAAGGCAGAGGTGGATGTCTTGTGTGACCAGCTGGCTTTTACCCCTTATAAGGACACGCTGGTTTCAGAACTGTCCCAGGGCAACCGTCAAAAATTGACCTTAATCTTAGCCTTGGTGCAAAAACCGAAAGTACTCTGTTTGGATGAGCCGACCAATGGGCTAGATTTGCTGGCAAAAAAACAGCTGATGACTCTTTTGCAGGATTATGCTCGTCACCATCAAGCCAGTATTTTTATCACCAGTCATGATGCTAGTTTTATCGAGAAGGTCAGCACTCGGGTGGTGGTAATTCAGGAGGGGCGGCTTTATCGTGAAGGAACCTTTGAAGAGATTTTTGGCAATGTCCACCAGCATGAAGTCTATCACTTGCTGTTAGATAAGAGTGCAGAAAGTGTACTGAAACAAAGATTCCCTGAGCTGGACTACAAGGTGCTTGACGGTGGGATTTCGGTAGAGACCAGAAATCCAGACCTTTATCGGCTATTGCTGGAAGAAACAGAAGTCTTGCAGTTCACCCGAGAACCTGCCTCTTTGGAAGATTTGCTTTATGAGGTGCTCAAATGATGCTAGCAGCTATTGGGCGAGAGTTTAGTCGCCAACTCAGTGAATACAAACAGTTCAAAGTCAATCTTCTCTTTGCCAATCTGGGAATTTTCTTTCTAATTACGGGTTTTCTGACCTATTTTGACAGCCAGCAAGATACTTTTGAGCTGTTTATCTTGCTTTTTACTTGGTATTTTTCTAGCCACAGTATCACCCATCCAACCTATTTTATCGAGGATGAGATTGCAGACCGCACCATTATCAACGTGATTCAGAGTCGGCGGAGCATATTTGGCATGCTTTTTATCAAAATTATCGTACAGATTTTGTTGGACTTGGTCAAGGCCATTCCTTTGTTTTGCTTGGTTGCCTTGGTTCAGCAGATTGCCTTTCCTACTGACTGGGTCGATACATTTGTTACCTTTCTTCTGTCCTTTGTGGTTATTGCGTCCCTTTATGGTCTAGGCTTTCTCTTTGCCAGTTTTTCCTTTGTCTTTACAAAAATTTCCAGTATTACTAGCCTCCTTGCTTACGGGATTCTCTTTTTGGTTGGTTTTCAGGAACAATCGAGTCATTTGATTGCTACTTTAACTCGTTTCTTGCCTTTCCATCTCTTGGTGAGTTTTATCCGCCAGCCAAGTTGGTTCGTTCTTTTATTATTACTGGGATACGGTTTGATTTACTGGCTCTTGGGTTTCTTGTGCTTTCAAACTTGTTTGACCTATGCCAAAAAGAAGGGAAGTTTGTTCCATGTATAATGAAGTGAAGCGATTTTATCTCTTTCGCAGGAGACGCTGGGCGGATACCCTGTTTGACACCCTCTACCACGTCATTTTCATTCTTGGTTTTTATAGCCTTTTGAGGGGAAATTCTGACTTTCAGTTGTCCTATTTCTATTATTATTTCATCTTGACCCATGTGGTCTCCTTGGGTAATGAAGAGTTGGAGTACGAGATTCGGTCTGGGCAATCTTTTGGCACCCAGTATGCTTTGCAATCAGTGTATAGAATTTACCTGCAACGAGCAGTGGTTTACTTTGTTTGGTTGTCTTTGATCTTCTGGATTGCTCTACTTTTGATTCATCAGGATTTACCAACTCACTTTTCTTTGAAGGTCATCAGTTTTCAAGGACTGCTCGTGGTACTGATTGGTTTCCTGATTTTCCTCGGCTATTATCTTGTCATGATTCGACTGACCATCCGCTTCCAACGAATTTCAGTCTTGGTAGATTTTCTAAACACCGTGCTCTTATTCTACTCAGGACTCGTCTTTCCAGTGGTGAGTTTTGGGAATTTGAAGAAATTATTTGATGGGATTATAAGAAATTAAGGATTCTTTTTCAATGCAGAGTCCTTTTTCTATTGAAATCTTCTTTTAATTCCTATCCTCTGAGATGGTGAAGGTGATATACTCCCACTTACAGTGGACAGTGAAAATACTATAATTCACTAGAAGTGAATGGCACCACAAAAGTTAGACAGAAAAATCTAACTTTAGGGTACAGTTTTTTTTCGACTTTCATCCATTTTCATGAGATAGCTTGTCACTTAAGCACCTAAGGCAGTCTCAAAAAATTATCTCTTATATCCGACCTTATTTTCATAAGACCAGATTAAAGTATGATAAAATAAAGAAAAAGAGATAAAGGAGTCAGCTATGGCAACTAGAGAAGAATGGGTGCGTCACTTTGAGGACGTCAATGGTCGTAAACCAAGTCCTGAGGAGTTTATGGAAGCTAAGAAAGAGGGCTTTGTCATCGCTTCGGAGGAACCAAGTGCCCAAGTGTCTGAGCAGGTTGAGTCTCAGCAAGTGGATAGCTCTGAAACTACTGAAGAGGTGTCTGCTGACTCAGTAGCAGATACGCAACTAGACGAAGTTCAGGTGACATTAGAGGAGGAAGCTCCTAATCACATGCCTGAGTTGAATCTGGAGAAAGAGCAAGAAAAAGAAACTCCAAAGGCAAGTCAGATACCTTTGGAAAACCCTTATTACAAACCAAAAGTAACCAAGAACAATGCTTTTGTTAATATTGCTTTGCCAATCATTATTCTAGTTTTGGGGATTCTATTTGTCGTTTTGTCTTGGACACTTCCTATCGGTTTTGTCTTTACCTTCCTTGCCTTCTTCCTTATCATTTTGGCTATTGTGACTTTGGTTTTGAGTCTGAAATCGACACGCAAGGTACTATCTATTATTGCCCTAGTCATGTCAATTATCTTCTTCATGACTTCGCTTGCTGGAGCAGGTTATCAAGCGGTGAAATATGTCATGAACCATGCTGAACAGTTCCAAAGTGACGGTCACGATAGAGCTTATCTGTACATCGATGAGAATTATAAGTTTGACTGGACTGAGGATCAGTTTAAGGAGTTGAAGGTTGGTACTTTGACATTGGACGAGGTCTTGGACGCTCACGGTAAGGCGACTGATGCCGAGTATAGTGATGCTTACGAGGAAGATAAACCAGATTTGCTAGACCTCACCTATAGAAAAGAAAATACAGATGGAAACAACTATGTTCGTTTGACTTTCGAGATAAAAGACGGTGTCTATGTTTTGAAATCTGCCTCAGCAACCTTCGACTATGATAAGGTCAAAGAAGTCGATGACTATCATAGCAACTGGACAAAAGATGACTATGAAAAGTTGGCTGTAGGTACACAAGCTGATTTGCTTAAGGGGACACGACTTTCTGAAGTGGTTGAAAAACACCCAGAGGCTAGCTTCACTTATCATGAAATGACACAAACTGAACAGGGCGATCTCACTCAGTCAGTGAGTCTTAGCTACCGAGATTATAATCCAGAAAATGGTAAGGTAGATACTGTTCGTTTGACCTTCGACTATGACAAACGTGAAAACGAGTACTTCTTGACAGATAAATCAGACGAATAAGACTACTTTGTTAGTCATTCAAGCTCAGGGTTGCCTGGGCTTTTTAGTATCAACAAAAGAGGATAAAATCTGGTATAATAAAATTGATTGATTTTTCAAGAAAGAAGTGTCACAGATGAACATACAACAACTACGTTATGTCGTAGCCATTGCCAACAGCGGAACCTTTCGTGAGGCAGCCAGCAAGCTCTTTGTGAGCCAGCCTAGCCTATCAGTGGCTATCAAGGATTTGGAGCAGGAGTTGAATTTTCAAATTTTCACCCGTACAACGACGGGGGCTGTCTTGACCAGTCAGGGCATGACCTTTTACGAACGTGCACTTGAAGTGGTACGCAGTTTTGATAGTTTTGAAAATCGCTATCTCAATGCTTCTGAAAAGGGGAACCAGTTTTCGATTGCCAGCCAGCACTATGACTTTTTGCCACCTTTGATTACGACTTTTTCAGAGCGTTACCCTGATTACAAGGATTTCCGTATCTTTGAGTCTACGACCATTCAGATTTTGGATGAGGTAGCCAAGGGGCACAGTGAGATTGGGATTATCTATTTGAATCGTCAAAATAGCAAGGGAATCCAGCAAAATATGGACAAGCTTGGGCTTGAGGCTATTGATTTGATTCCGTTTAAGACTCACATTTATCTCCGTAAGGGGCATCCTCTGGCTAAAAAAGAAAGTCTGGTCATGGAGGACTTGGCAGCCTTGCCTACGGTGCGTTTCACTCAGGAGAAGGACGAGTACCTTTACTATTCTGAGAACTTTGTGGATACGTCAGATTCATCTCTTATGTTTAACGTGACAGACCGTGCGACTTTGAACGGTATCTTGGAACGTACGGATGCTTATGCGACGGGGTCTGGCTTCTTGGATGCACAAAGTGTGAATGGGATTACGGTGATTCCGCTTGAGGATAATTTGGATAACAAGATGGTTTATGTCCGTCGTAAGGGGATTAACTTGTCGTCTTGTGCTCTCAAGTTTGTCAATGTTATGTTTGACTACTTTGATACATACAAACCATAGGAGGATTTATGCGTAAGGTTGTGATTCCTTTGGCTATTCTAGCTCTGATTGGTTTGGATCAGTGGTTTAAGCATTGGGTTGTGGCAAATATTGCCCTTAACCAAGTTATCAAGGCTATTCCTGGACTTTTCAGCTTGACCTATCTACAGAACCGTGGTGCTGCCTTTTCGATTTTACAGGATCAGAAATATTTCTTTGTGATTTTGACGGTTCTAGTGATTGGTGCGGCTTTGGTTTATCTGGTTAAGAATTATCAGAAGAGTCTTTGGCTGGTGCTATCTTTGGTTTTGATTATCTCAGGTGGTATTGGTAACTTTATTGACCGTCTGCACTTGGGTTACGTGGTTGATATGGTTCAGCTTGATTTTATTGATTTTGCGATATTTAACGTGGCAGACTCCTATCTAACGGTGGGTGTGCTACTCTTGATTTTAATCTTATGGAAAGAGGAAAATGGAAGTCATCATTAAAGAGGCGGGAAACCGTCTGGACAAGGCTTTGGCAGATTTGACAGAATTGTCACGTAGTCAGGCCAATGAAGCAATCAAGGCTGGGACAGTCTTGGTTAATGGTAAGTCGGCAAAGGCCAAGTATGCGGTTAAAGAGGGTGATGTCATCACCTATGAATTGCCAGAAGAAGAGGTCTTGGAGTACAAGGCTGAGGATATTCCTTTGGATATTATCTACGAAGATGCGGATGTGGCAGTGGTCAACAAACCTCAAGGTATGGTGGTCCATCCCTCAGCTGGTCACACGTCTGGTACCTTGGTCAATGCCCTGATGTATCATGTCAAGGACCTCTCGTCTATCAATGGTGTGGTTCGTCCAGGAATTGTCCACCGTATCGACAAGGACACGTCTGGTCTTCTTATGATTGCTAAGAATGATAAGGCTCACAATGCTTTGGCGGCGGAGCTTAAGGATAAGAAGTCCCTTCGTAAGTATGTGGCTATCGTGCATGGCAATCTGCCTAACGATCGAGGCGTGATTGAGGCTCCGATTGGGCGCTCAGACAAGGACCGCAAGAAGCAGGCGGTTACAGCTAAAGGAAAACCTGCAGTTACACGATTTACCGTTCTTGAACGTTTTGGCAACTATACCTTGGTAGAGTTGCAGCTGGAAACAGGTCGCACGCACCAGATTCGTGTGCACATGGCTTATATCGGTCACCCGGTGGCGGGAGATCCTCTTTATGGGCCACGCAAGACCCTCAAGGGCCATGGCCAATTTCTACATGCCAAGACCCTTGGTTTCACGCATCCTACGACTGGAGAATTGGTCGAATTTACAGCGGAAGAACCTGCTATTTTCAAGGAAACCTTGGAGAAGCTGAGAGAAGCTTAACAGTTATTAAACGGATAGTCTTTCTTGGGAGAGACGTCCGTTTTTTTCTTGTAAAAGAGTCTGAAATTTGCTATAATTTACCTAATTAAATAAGTCCTTTAATCACTGTCCAGAGAGGCAGGCAAGGAGCCATGAGAAGTGTACGGGTGAACTGTACTCATATTTTTGTGTATCTCCTTGTTTTCGAGGGGATTTTTTTGTATTTAGAAAGGTTCTTTTTATGAAGAAAAAAGAAATCGTCGATGACGTAACCATGAAACGTGCCATTACACGTATCACTTATGAGATTATTGAGCGTAACAAAAATCTCGACAAGATTGTCTTGGCTGGTATTAAGACACGTGGTGTTTATATTGCTCAGCGTATCCAAGAGCGCTTGAAACAGTTGGAAAACCTTGATGTGCCATTGATTGAGCTTGATACTAAGGCTTTCCGTGATGATGTTAAGGCTGAACAAGACACATCTGTTTTCCCTATTGAAATTGATGGAACGGATGTTATCCTTGTGGATGATGTGCTTTACACAGGTCGTACGATTCGTGCAGCTATTGACAATATCGTTAGCCATGGACGTCCAGCGCGTGTTGGTTTGGCTGTCTTGGTTGACCGTGGTCACCGTGAATTGCCAATCCGTGCGGACTATGTTGGTAAAAATATCCCAACAAGTGAGTCAGAAGAAATTGAAGTGTTGGTGACAGAAGTTGATGGCAAAGATAGCGTCAACATTATTGATCCAAGCTAAGTTGGCTGACAGATAGGGTGAAACGCCCTTTGTATCTTGTTAATTGAACACGGGACTCATTTCTTAGGAAAAAAGATAAGTCTCCTAGCACTCTTGTGAGTGCATTGTCGACTTCCTATTTTTCTACAGAAATGTTTGGCTAAGCCAAAACGTCCCTTTGTATCTTGTTTAATTGAACACGGGCTAAGAGCTGTGTAAAATAGATAAATCTTCCTAGAAGCTAAAGCTTCGGCGTCAGATTTCCTAATTTTACTTTGCTCTTTATACGCCCTTTGTATCTTGTTTTAAGGAGTCCTTTGATATCGTGAATAACGTAAAATATGATGTGAATGATATGCCAAAACCTGGTTTATTGGTTGGTTTGTCATTCCAGCACTTGTTTGCCATGTTTGGTGCGACGGTGCTTGTGCCGATTTTGGTTGGGATTGATCCCGCTATTGCTCTTTTCTCATCTGGTTTGGGAACTTTGGCTCACTTGACGGTGACCAAGTACAAAATTCCAGCTTACATGGGGTCTAGTTTTGCCTATATTGCGGCTATGCAGACACTTATGAAGACTGATGGCATTGCGGCCGTGGCTCAAGGTGCCATGGCAGGTGGTTTGGTTTACTTGCTTGTGGCTCTGATTGTTAAGTATGCGGGTAAAGACTGGATTGATAAGGTCCTTCCACCAATTGTGGTTGGCCCTATTATCATGGTGATTGGTTTGAACCTTGCGGCTAATGCAGTCAATGATGCGACAACTTTAAATAAAAGCTATAGTATCTATGCTCTCTTGATTTCTATGGTGACCCTCTTTGCGGTTATCCTCTTTAACATGTATGGCAAGAAGATTATCGGTGTTATCCCAATTTTACTTGGTTTAATTGTGGGCTATATTTTCTCAGCGGTTCTTGGTTTGCTGACAGGACATAGCTTTATCAATTTCTCAGAGGTAGCAGCGGCACATTGGATTCAGGTTCCAAACTTTGACATTCCATTTGTGGATTATAGCTTCAAGCTCTATCCAAGTGCGATTTTGACCATGGCTCCGATTGCCTTTGTGACGATGACTGAACACTTTGGTCACGTCATGGTTCTAAACAGTTTGACTGAGCGTGATTACTTTAAAGATCCAGGTCTTGACCGTACCCTTACTGGTGATGGTTTGGCACAGATTATCGCTGGATTCTTTGGAGCTCCTCCGGTAACTTCTTATGGTGAAAATATTGGGGTTATGGCCCTCAGTAAGGTCTACTCAGTTTACGTTATTGCGGGCGCAGCAGTGATTGCGGTCTTGATGAGCTTTATTGGTAAGCTATCAGCACTCTTGCATTCTATTCCAACTCCTGTATTAGGGGGATTATCTATTGCCCTCTTTGGGGTTATCGCTGCTAGCGGTTTGAAAATTTTAGTTGAACATAAGATTGATTTTGATAATAAAAAGAATCTCTTGATTGCTAGTGTTATCTTGGTTTCTGGTATCGGTGGTTTGATGATTGACCTTGGTGGTCTTCAAATCACGGGTGTGGCAAGCTCAACTATTCTTGGTATCTTGCTCTATCAAATTTTGCCAGATCCTAAAAAAGGTAGTAAAGATTAGTCAATCAATTTAAAAGGAAAAACTATGGCGATTGCAGATGGAAAAGTGTCACTGATACATTTGGTGACCATGGAAACCCTCACGAATGAAGAGGTCTTGGGCCTGATTCGTCGAGGTGGAGATTTTAAAAATGGCAGAGCTGATTTCCAGCTGGATCGACAGTATTTCGCTGCCAATCTCTTTTTTGAAAATTCAACACGAACACACAAGTCCTTCGAAGTGGCTGAGAAAAAACTTGGCTTGGATGTGATTGAGTTCGATGCTGGAACTAGCTCGGTGAATAAGGGTGAGACTCTCTATGATACCATTTTGACCATGTCTGCCTTGGGCGTTGACATCTGTGTGGTTCGCCACTCGGAAGTCGATTACTACAAGCAGTTGATTGATAGTAGGACTATTCAGACCTCTATTGTCAATGGTGGTGATGGTTCAGGGCAACACCCAAGTCAGTGTTTGCTTGACTTGATGACCATTTACGAAGAGTTCGGAACCTTTGAAAATCTTAAGATTTGTATTGCGGGTGACATTACGCATTCGCGTGTCGCTAAGTCCAATATGCAGATTCTCAAGCGTTTGGGTGCTCAGCTTTATTTTGCTGGTCCTGCAGAGTGGTACTCGAATGAGTTTGATGTTTATGGTCAGCATGTGGCCATTGACGACGTCATTGAGGACTTGGATGTTCTCATGTTGCTTCGTGTTCAGCACGAACGTCATGGGGACGATAAAGGATTTTCAAAAGAAGACTACCATGCTCTCTATGGTTTGACTGAAGAACGTTATGCCAAGTTAGCTGATCAGGCGATTATCATGCACCCTGCTCCGGTTAATCGTGATGTGGAGATTGCTGATAGCCTGGTTGAGGCGCCTAAGGCTCGTATCGTTGCTCAGATGCAAAACGGGGTCTTTGTCCGTATGGCAATTATTGAAGCTATTTTAAATGGCAAAGCGTAAACAACGTTAACCGATTCCTGAGAGAATCAGACGAAAAAGAACATGGGCTAAATCTTTGAAAAGAGACAAATCTTCCTAGAGGCTAGAGCTTCTTTGTTAGATTTGATTTTCATTCAGATTTTAACGCCCTTTGTATCTTAGTGAAAGGAACAATTTACTATAATGGCAAAACGTTTACTTATTTTGGAAGACGGCACTATTTTTGAAGGTCAGGCCTTCGGTGCTGATGTGGATGTGACGGGTGAAATCGTCTTTAATACTGGTATGACAGGTTATCAAGAATCTATCACAGACCAGTCTTACAATGGTCAAATTTTGACTTTTACTTATCCACTTGTTGGTAACTACGGTGTTAACCGTGACGACTATGAGTCAATTACGCCAACGACTAAGGGTGTCGTTGTGTCAGAGGCTAGCCGTCGTGCCAGCAACTGGCGTAACCAAATGACCTTGGATGAGTTTTTGAAAGCGAAAAACATCCCTGGTATCTCTGGTATTGATACACGTGCCTTGACTAAGATTATCCGTCAACACGGTACCATGAAAGCCACTTTGGCTAATCCTGGTGACAGTATCGAGCACTTGCAAGATCAATTGCGTGCGACTGTTTTGCCAACCAACAATATTGAGCAGGTATCAACTAAGACAGCCTACCCAGCACCAGGTGTTGGTAAAAATATCGTTTTGGTTGACTTTGGTCTCAAGCACTCTATCTTGCGTGAGTTTTCAAAACGTGATTGTAACGTGACTGTTGTGCCACATGATATCACTGCTGAAGAAATTCTCCACCTTAATCCAGATGGTGTGATGTTGTCAAATGGTCCAGGTAACCCTGAAGATGTACCGTATGCACTTGATATGATTCGTGGCATCCAAGGTAAAATTCCAATTTTTGGTATTTGTATGGGTCACCAATTGTTTAGTTTGGCGAATGGTGCCAAGGCCTACAAGATGAAGTTTGGTCACCGTGGATTTAACCATGCGGTTCGTGAAATTGCGACTGGTCGTGTTGATTTCACCAGCCAAAACCATGGTTATGCCATTGACCGTGAGTCACTTCCAGATTGCCTCATGGTAACACATGAAGAAATTAACGATAAGTCAGTTGAAGGTGTTCGTCACCGTGACTTCCCTGCATTCTCAGTGCAATTCCACCCAGATGCAGCACCTGGTCCACACGATGCTAGCTATCTCTTTGATGAGTTCTTGGAATTGATTGATGCTTTCCAAGCTGAAAAAGCACGTCGTTAATTGCAACTGTCTAGTGACTATAGTGGGGTGTGACTCTTGTTCGCCCCAGTCTACTACCTTATTTAATGACAACCAGAGAGTTGTCAAATAGAAAGGAGAAGATACAGGTTCACGGAAGTGAACATGCCCTAAGGACTGTGTGAAAAAGATAAACGGTGACTAGACGCTTAGGCGTCGTCACGTTTCCTATTTTCACTGGGTCCTTAACGGGCTTTGTATCATAAATTATGCCTAAACGTTCTGATATTAAAAAAATTATGGTTATCGGGTCTGGTCCTATCATCATTGGTCAGGCTGCTGAGTTCGACTACGCTGGTACGCAAGCCTGCTTGGCCTTGAAAGAAGAAGGTTACAGTGTTGTCCTTGTCAACTCTAACCCTGCGACAATCATGACTGATAAAGAAATCGCAGACAAGGTTTACATTGAACCAATTACGCTTGAATTTGTTACACGTATTCTTCGTAAAGAGCGTCCTGATGCTCTCTTGCCAACACTTGGGGGACAAACTGGTTTGAACATGGCAATGGAATTGTCAAAAGCTGGTATTCTTGAAGAGCTTGGAGTAGAGCTTTTGGGAACAAAATTGTCTGCCATTGACCAAGCCGAAGACCGTGACCTCTTCAAACAATTGATGGAAGATTTGGAACAACCTATTCCAGAATCTGAAATCGTCAATACGGTTGAAGAAGCAGTTGCCTTTGCGACAGAAATTGGTTACCCAGTTATCGTGCGTCCTGCCTTTACCCTTGGTGGTACTGGTGGTGGTATGTGTGCCAACGAAGAAGAACTTCGTGAAATCGCTGAAAATGGCTTGAAATTGTCACCAGTAACACAATGTTTGATTGAGCGTTCTATCGCTGGTTTCAAGGAAATAGAATACGAAGTTATGCGTGATGCCGCAGACAATGCTCTTGTGGTATGTAACATGGAAAACTTCGACCCAGTGGGTATCCACACAGGGGACTCAATCGTATTTGCCCCAACGCAAACCTTGTCAGATATTGAAAACCAAATGCTTCGTGATGCCAGCTTGAAGATTATCCGTGCCCTTAAAATTGAGGGTGGATGTAACGTACAGTTGGCTCTTGACCCTAATAGCTTCAAGTACTATGTTATCGAAGTAAACCCTCGTGTATCACGTTCATCAGCCCTTGCCTCAAAAGCAACTGGTTACCCAATTGCCAAATTGGCAGCCAAGATCGCTGTTGGTTTGACACTTGATGAAATGATTAACCCAGTCACTGGTACAACTTATGCCATGTTTGAACCAGCTCTTGACTATGTGGTTGCTAAGATTCCACGTTTCCCATTTGATAAATTTGAACATGGTGAACGTCGCCTTGGTACTCAGATGAAAGCAACAGGTGAAGTTATGGCTATCGGTCGTAACATCGAAGAGTCACTTCTTAAAGCCTGCCGTTCACTTGAAATCGGTGTTTACCACAATGAAATGTCTGAGCTTGCGGATGTCACAGACGATGCCTTGGTTGAAAAGATTGTCAAAGCTCAAGACGACCGTCTCTTCTACCTTTCTGAAGCCATCCGTCGTGGATACACTATTGAAGAATTGTCAGAGTTGACTAAGATTGATATCTTCTTCCTTGACAAATTGCTCCATATCTTTGAATTGGAACAAGAATTGGCTACTCACGTAGGCGATGTTGATGTTCTGAAAGAAGCTAAACGTAACGGTTTCTCTGATCGTAAGATTGCTGATCTTTGGAATCAAACAGCCGACCAAGTTCGTGCGACACGTTTGGAAAATCATATTGTTCCTGTCTACAAGATGGTTGATACCTGTGCAGCTGAGTTCGAGTCATCAACACCGTATTTCTACTCAACTTACGAGTGGGAAAATGAATCAATCAAATCTGATAAAGAATCTGTCATCGTTCTTGGTTCAGGTCCTATCCGTATTGGACAAGGGGTTGAGTTCGACTATGCGACAGTTCACTCTGTAAAAGCTATCCAGGCTGCAGGTTACGAAGCTATCATCATGAACTCTAACCCTGAGACGGTTTCAACAGACTTCTCAGTTTCAGATAAACTTTACTTCGAACCATTGACTTTCGAAGACGTGATGAACGTTATCGAATTGGAACAACCTAAGGGTGTCGTGGTTCAGTTTGGTGGACAAACAGCCATCAACTTGGCAGAGCCATTGTCTAAAGCTGGTGTGAAAATCTTGGGTACACAGGTTGCCGACCTTGACCGTGCCGAAGACCGTGACCTCTTTGAACAAGCCCTTAAAGATTTGGACATTCCACAACCACCAGGACAAACAGCGACAAATGAAGAAGAAGCAGTTGAAGCAGCTCGTAAGATTGGCTTCCCAGTTCTTGTTCGTCCATCATACGTTTTGGGTGGACGTGCCATGGAAATTGTTGAAAATGAAGATGACCTTCGTTCTTACATGCGTACAGCCGTTAAGGCAAGTCCAGACCACCCAGTTCTTGTTGATAGCTATATCATCGGACGTGAGTGTGAAGTGGATGCCATCTCTGATGGTAAGGATGTCTTGATTCCAGGTATTATGGAACACATCGAGCGTGCAGGGGTTCACTCAGGGGACTCAATGGCAGTTTACCCACCACAAACCCTTTCTAAGAAAATCCAAGAGACTATCGCTGACTACACTAAACGCTTGGCTATTGGTCTTAACTGTATCGGTATGATGAACATTCAGTTCGTTATTAAGGATGAAACGGTCTATGTTATCGAGGTTAACCCACGTGCTAGCCGTACCGTACCATTCTTGTCTAAGGTTACTGATATCGCAATGGCTCAAGTTGCTACAAACTTGATTCTTGGTAAATCATTGGCTGAGCAAGGTTACAAAGATGGTCTTTACCCAGAAAGTAACCATGTCCATGTCAAAGCACCAGTCTTCTCATTCACAAAATTGGCTAAGGTAGATAGCCTCCTTGGACCTGAAATGAAGTCAACTGGTGAAGTTATGGGTACAGATGCGACTCTTGAAAAAGCGCTCTATAAAGCCTTTGAAGCATCTTACCTCCACTTGCCAACCTTTGGTAATGTCATCTTTACTATTCATGATGATACTAAAGAAGAAGCCCTTGACTTGGCCCGTCGTTTCGATGCTATCGGTTATGGTATCTACGCAACTGAAGGAACAGCTAAGTTCTTGAATGAACACGGGGTTCACGCAACGCTTGTTAACAAATTGGGTGAAAATGATGATAACGACATTCCAGCCCTCGTTCGTACAGGTAAAGCGCAAGCTATTATCAATACGGTTGGTAACAAACGTACTTATGACGAAGACGGAGCAGCTATCCGTAGCTCAGCTATTGAAGCTGGAATTCCACTCTTCACAGCGCTTGATACAGCAGATGCTATGGTGCGTGTGCTTGAAAGCCGTAGCTTTACAACAGAAGCTATCTAATTTTAAAACAGAGTCTCAGCATTGCTGGGACTTTTTTTATTGAAGACACAGTTTTCTTTTGAGACTTTTCTTGGGTGATGGCGGACGTCAGCGATCTTCTTCGAAGTTCCATGACTAAGTTTTGAGCCGAACGTCTCAAAACTTCCGAACGCCTGAGACTAATTGCTTCAGGCGTTTTCATCACTGCCAAAAGTCTCGGTCTAAGCTGACTAGGTTCGCAAAATCTATTTCATATTTAAAAATAGTTTAATTATGTTCTGAATCTCAACCTTGCTGAGGAGTTTTCTTACACAAATGTAAGCTAGAAAGTTAAAAATGAAAGCTAAGACCATGGTTTAGACTACTTAAATTCTGCTATACTAGAAACATGATTATTACGACATCTTTACGGGGAAACGAGACCTTGATTGCGCGTGCCCAAGAACTAGCTCTCGACCTCGGAGCTGACTACCAGCCTCGGCGCAAGTTATCTTTGGCGAAATGTTTAGAGCACTTTGGACCTTTCTATCTCCTATATAAAGATAGACTGTCTTTTATCAATTCGGATGCTAGTGAGTTGACCTTCCATCCAGATACGGCTGCTCTCAGGATTAAGGCTCCCCATGACGCTTTAGTCAGTCTTTTAGGTAAGTCTCCCAAGGCTATTCTTGACACGACTATGGGTTTGGCTTCTGATAGCCTAGTGATGGCAGCAGCGGGAAATCAGGTGACTGCCCTTGAGAGTCAAGATGTGATTTTTCAGGTGGTTTCTCGTGGTCTTGCCTCTTATCAGACGGATGATAAGCAGCTTGAAAAGGCCATGCGTTCTATTAAAGCTATTAAGAGCGATAGCCTATCCTTTTTGAAATCTCAGTCTGATCACTCTTTTGATATCATCTATGCCGATCCTATGTTTTCAGAGATCATCAAGGAATCGGAAAATCTACAAGCTATCAAACCTCTAGCTAATGGTAGCCGTCTGACAGAAGAATGGCTAAAAGAAGCTAAACGTGTTGCACGGGAAAAAATTATCATCAAGGCACATTTTCGAGATATCGTTTTTGAAGAACTTGGTTTTGAACGCCAGGTTCGGCCCAATCAAAAGCTACATTATGGTGTCATGGATGTAAACGAAGGCCATTGACACTGAAAGTTAAAAGTATTACAATTGTTTTACTTATGTGATACAAAAAGAAAAGAGAGACATATGCGAAAGAAAATCAGTCCAAAGTTATTTAAAAATAAAAAAAGAGTTTGGATCATTGGAGGAATCGGCTTCCTTGTCCTTTTGGTTCTAGGCTTTAACCTTTTTGCAGGTGGTGGCAAGAAAGATAAGGCTTCTGAGTCCCCTACAGCAAGTAAGGTAACTAAGGGGCAGCTAGCCTCGTCGACCCTTCTGACTGGCATGGTGAAGGCTCAGTCGGAACAGTATGTTTATTTTGACAATACCATTGGACGCAATGCCACTGTGACAGTCTCTGTGGGTGAGGAAGTTAGCGTCGGTCAGCAACTGGTCCAATACGACAGCACCTCAGCCCAAGCGGCTTATGATACGGCTAGTCGTGCCTACAATAAGGCAGTTCGTGACCGTAATTATTTCCAACAGTATGGGACGACTCCTGCGGCTTCAGCACAAACAAGTAGTGATTCGGATGAGGATGATTCGACAACTACCGTTAGTCCTCAACAGCGTCAGCAAACCGAGGCAAGTAATTACCAAACCTTGCAAGATTATAATGATGCTATTGCCAATGCAGCATCGGAGCTAGAAAAGGCACAAGATGTTCTCAACCAAACAGTGATTGTTTCAGATGCTAATGGGACAGTCGTAGAAGTTGCGGACTCTGTGGACCCTGCTTCAAAAGAGAGCCAAACCCTAGTTCATGTGACAAGTGAAGGCCAATTTGAGATTCAAGGGACCTTAACAGAATATGACATTCCAAATATTTCAGTGGGGCAAAAGGTCAAGATTACTTCCAAAGTATACCCAGACCAAACTTGGACAGGGAAGGTCAGCTATGTTTCCAATTATCCTAAGCAAAATGCCAACCAGTCAACGGGGACATCTGGCAACTCAGGTCAGTCAGGTTCTCAGTATGAATACAAGGTTCAATTGACCAGTCCAATCGGAAAACTGAAGCAAGGTTTTAATGTATCACTTGAAGTGACCAAAGATGATGATGCCTTGTTGGTTCCTGTAACTGCTGTGACCAAGAAAGGCTCTGACAACTATGTCTGGGTTTACGATGATGAAACTCAGAAAATTAAGCAAGTCAAGGTTAAACTTGGCAATGCGGATGCCAAGCAACAGGAAATTGCTTCAGGACTTAAAGAAGGTCAAAAAGTTATCACCAAGGCAGATAAATCCTTTAAGGATGGCGAAACCCTAAAAGATGTGACGGATGCTGATAGCAAACAATCAAAAGACACTAGTGGAGAAGAGGTGAGGTCTAGTGACTAAGCCAGCACTTATGGTTTTAAAGAGCATCACCAAGTCTTTCAAAAATGGTCAAGAGTCTTTGCAGGTCCTTAAGGGTATTGACTTGTCAGTTGAAGAAGGTGATTTTGTGGCTATCATGGGTCCTTCTGGTTCAGGGAAATCAACCCTCATGAATATTATCGGACTTCTTGATCAACCGACTACAGGTTCCTATCAACTCGAGGGCGAGGATGTGGCTGAACTCTCTGAAAATCGTCTAGCCAAGGTAAGAAATGACCAGATTGGCTTTATCTTTCAACAGTTTTTTCTCTTGCCAAAGTTAAGTGCCCAAAAGAACGTAGAGCTTCCCTTGATTTATGCAGGGAAATCTCCACGTGAACGTAAGCAAAGGGCACAACAATTCTTGGAAAAAGTTGGCTTGTCAGACCGTAGCCATCACCTACCATCGGAGCTGTCTGGTGGACAGAAGCAGAGGGTTGCCATTGCGCGTGCACTGTCTAACGATCCGGCAATCATTTTGGCGGATGAACCTACAGGTGCTCTTGATACCAAGACAGGGATGCAGATTATGGAGCTCTTAACCCAGCTGAACCGTGAAGGAAAGACTATCATCATGGTTACTCATGAGCCAGAGATTGCGGACTATGCCCGACGTAAGATTGTCATTCGTGATGGTGAAATCACCCAGGACACGACGGACAGCGTTCGGATTGACTAGGAGGTAAGAATGGAAAATTGGAAATTTGCTCTTAGTTCTATTCGTTCACACAAGATGCGGTCCTTCCTGACCATGTTGGGAATTATCATTGGTGTTGCTGCGGTAGTACTTATCATGGGGCTAGGAAATGGAATGCGTCAGAGTGTTACCGATAGTGTGACTGGTGACAAGGATACAGTTCAAGTCTACTATGAAGCCAAGGGTGAGGAGCTAGATCCTGCCTATGCAGATTTGGCACAACCTACCAAACCGGTTAAAGAAGTTTGGTTGGAGCAAGTGGCTAGGCAGACGCCTGGTATTGATAGTTATTTTGTGACTAACAGCCTAACTTCCTCTATCTCCCTCCAAAAAAAGACCGTGAAGAATGTTAATATCACAGGTGCCAGTCAGGGCTACTTTAAAGCTAAAAAGTTAGAAATGTTGACAGGACGTTCCTTGCAAGACAATGATTATAAAAACTTTTCACGAGTT
The DNA here is from genome assembly GCF_001556435.1 of Streptococcus sp. CCH5-D3. NCBI lineage: Bacteria > Bacillati > Bacillota > Bacilli > Lactobacillales > Streptococcaceae > Streptococcus > Streptococcus sp. CCH5-D3. The sequence goes on along the minus strand of NZ_LSIW01000081.1, from coordinate 7,628 downwards.
ATTGTCATTGATCAGATGGTGGCTAAAAAACTCTTTGAGACGAATGGGGATGCCCTTAACCAAGTGGTTACTATTGGGAACAATGATTATCGTGTGATTGGTGTTTATAAGAATAAAGACACAGCAATCGGTGCTTATGGTGAAATTGGAACAGCTCTTGTGGCCAATACCCAGTTAGCGGCTGAAAATAACACTGATGCTATTGGCCAGATTTTTTTCCATGTGACCGATGTGAAAAATAGTAGTAGCGTTGCTAAGGATGCTGCTAAACGCTTGACCCAGTTGGCCCAAGATGACAATGGAGAATATAAGGCAGCAGATATGAGTTCGGCCCTAGATCAGGTGAATACGATCTTTGGAACCATTACCACCGTTGTCGGAGCTATTGCTGGGATTTCATTATTAGTTGGCGGAATCGGTGTTATGAACATCATGTTGGTTTCGGTAACTGAGCGGACACGAGAGATTGGTCTTCGTAAGGCTTTAGGTGCTACACGTCGTAAAATCTTGACTCAGTTTTTGATTGAGTCGATGGTTCTGACCATTCTGGGAGGTTTGATTGGGCTAGGCTTTGCAGCCCTAGTTGTTGGACCAATTGGGAATGCCATGGACCTTAAAGCGACGGTTTCTCTTGGTGTAGCCATGGGAAGCATAGCCTTCTCAGCAGCTGTAGGGATTATCTTTGGCCTTCTACCGGCTAATAAAGCTTCAAAACTCGATCCTATCGAGGCCCTTAGGTATGATTAGAAATAACCTCTTGAAATCTTTAGATTTTGAGAGGTTTTATGGTCTTCGAAAAAAGATAGAGAAAAAAATAAAAAAATTGCATTTTTTTCTTGACGTCTGATTTAGGTCATGATATTATAAATAAGGTTTGAAAAAACTGACCTAAGACAGTTGGGGAGCAAGACTCGTAAACATCCAACCGAGGCACAAAACGTAACTATTTTTTTGTAACGTATTGTACTTTCGTGTCTAGGTTTAGGTACGATTTTTTTGTGCCTAGCCCAAAAATAAAAACGGAGGTAAAACTACTAATGAGTGAAGCTATTATTGCTAAAAAAGCTGAACAGGTTGCTATCGTCGCTGAGAAAATGAAAGCAGCAGCATCTATCGTTGTTGTTGACTCTCGTGGACTTACAGTTGACCAAGATACAGTTCTTCGTCGTAATCTTCGTGAATCAGGCGTTGAATTTAAAGTTATCAAAAACTCTATCTTGAGCCGTGCAGCTGAAGAAGCAGGTCTTGAAGACCTTAAAGAACTTTTTGTTGGTCCATCTGCAGTAGCATTCTCAAACGAAGATGTTATCGCACCAGCAAAAGTTATTAGCGAATTTGCTAAAGACGCAGAAGCTCTTGAAATCAAAGGTGGTGTTGTTGACGGTGCGTTCACTTCAGTCGAAGAAATCAACGCTCTTGCATCACTTCCAAACAAAGAAGGTATGCTTTCTATGCTCCTTTCTGTACTTCAAGCGCCAGTGCGCAACGTTGCATACGCTGTCAAAGCGGTTGCAGAAAGCAAAGAAGACGGTGCTGCATAAGCCCATCTTCACAACTCGTAGCCTAAGCTACGTTTAAAACACTATATTAAAAAACACATTTGGAGGAAATCACAATGGCATTGAACATTGAAAACATTATTGCTGAAATTAAAGAAGCTTCAATCCTTGAATTGAACGACCTTGTAAAAGCTATCGAAGAAGAGTTTGGCGTAACTGCTGCTGCTCCTGTAGCTGCTGCTGCAGCTGGTGCTGCTGACGCTGGTGCTGCTAAAGATTCATTCGACGTTGAATTGACATCTGCAGGCGACAAAAAAGTTGGCGTTATCAAAGTTGTACGTGAAATCACAGGCGAAGGTCTTAAAGAAGCTAAAGCTATCGTTGACGGTGCACCATCAGTTATTAAAGAAGGTGTTGCTGCAGCTGAAGCTGAAGAAATCAAAGCTAAACTTGAAGAAGCTGGAGCTTCAGTTACTCTTAAATAATAGTCATATAGCTATTTAATTGCGGAATCCTACTATACCGGTTTTTTATTGCGATAAGCGATTATGAGAAACTGTTTGAATTAATAGGTTCCCTACCAAAAAAACTGCCAAATTTATTTTTGGCAGTTTTTTTGTTTTTCTATTTTAGATTGGTTTTGTTTATCATATCCTCTACTATGAGATTGAAATATGAACGCTTTTTTTGATTTATTGTCTTTTCGCTTGAAATAATTAAAGCATATATGAATAGATTGTCTCCTACATCATAATTTATATCTGATACTCGCATTTTTTTACTATATTGGAGTTTGACTGTGAAGTCAAAATTGTCCTTAACAATAAGTTCGATCCAATTAGAATTATTTTTTTCGAATTTATGAATGACTTCTCCGTATACATAACATTTTGCGTATGGTTTGGGATACGAGAATCCTAATTTCTTTTGATTATCAAAAAAGTGCTCAGATAGTTCACTTTGCGATTCAGAAATTGAATCAATTATGATAAATTGATCAACACCTCCAAAACTATTTTGTTTATTTTCAATATGTGCTGTAATTATCACATATTGATTTTTACTAATATAAAATATTTTTGGATCATATCTAAATATTAAGTAAGTATGTCTTAGTCCAGCGCCATTTCGAATAAATAATTTTAAGTAAGAGTAATCCTCATTATTTTCTATATTTATGATTTTTCCTCTTGCAATAACTGTATTTCTTCTCCTATTTTTTATTTGGGAATTGACATGATTCATCATTTATTATCTCCTTATTTTCAATTTTTCTAAATATATTATGTTTGATATTAGTCGTAGAAAAAATACGAGAACTAACCTTTTTATAAATTTTCATTTTCAACAGTCAATTCTTCACAATGAAAATCTGATTCATTATCTGTTTTAGCATCATATCCAAATAGCAAAGTAGGGGGTGGATCACGTCTTTCACCCTCTAAGTAATCTCGTTCGTGTTGTGCAAGTTTTTCATTTAACTCTGTATCATGACGAATAATATTATAACGTTCGTATTTTTTAGAACCAAATGTTTCAGACAGTTTTTGTTTAAATATATTCCAGAGGTTCTCTTTATTTTTTAAGAAATATGTTTTGAAGCAACTTTCGGCTAGATCGATACTCTCTTGCAGAATATTAATTGATTTCTTTAAAAAAGTATTCTCCTCTCTTAATTCTTTATTTTTCTTTTTAATTTTAGTAATCTCTTCGAGGTTTGCTTTTTTCATCTGAATTTCAATGTCTAACTCTTGTTTAGTTTTCAAGATCTCTGACAGCTCCTTTTTATTTTTCTCTGCTTCAGATTTAGCATTTTCAGCCCACATCTTTTTCTCCTCAATTTTTTGATCCAAGTTTTTAAGTTTTGTAGTTCGTTTGTAAATCTCAGTATCCAGATGGTTAGCTATTGTTTTAGATTTGCCACTTTCTTGAACTTGAACTCCATGATTTCTAGCCGTTGTTCGAAGTAGTTCGCGTTGAGCTGCTTGCCATCTCGTCTGTGCTGTTACTAAATCCTTATTTTTTTTAGAACCTGTTGTGTAGTAGCCCATTTCTTTAAGGGCACCTTCTTGACCGACTTGAATGCTTAAGCCTCTTTTATTTTGTCGTTTGACTAATATGAAATCAACATGAAGGTGAGGGGCAGAACCAGGTTCATCTGCATGGAAATAAGCGCCGAAAACGACGGCATTAGGGTTATTTTTTTTGAATTGATCTAAAAAATCTGTTAGAATCTTTTCTGATTCTACGATTGTGGGATGATGGTTAACATTTCCAATTGTAAAAATCGCTTCGTGGCTGGTAGCAGGATTACGATTGGGATCACGTTTATAAGCTGAAAGTACTTTCGTATGATAGTCTATAATTTGTCTGTCAGACCGAGTTTGTTTCGAATTATATTCAAGCACAGCCTGTCCGAAAATTTTATAATAAGCCTGTTTTATAGGTCGGTCTTCTATGATTTTAAAATAACCTTCGGGATGTATATGATCCTCCGAGTTGGTTATGTTGCGATTACGAATATTATGATCACGACTCATCTTTTTTCCAAAGTGAGCTGAAATAGTATATGCATTGTCCATAACTTTCTCCTTTATTTATTGATTATGTCTGATAAGTTGAAAATAAAAAAACAGATTATGACGAATTTTTTAGGGGATGATGAAGACAGTCCGCAGAGTCTGACGCTGCTTATAACACAATATACATAATGACAGAGTCATTATTATTGTGGTCTTGCAGACGGCTAGGATTGCATCCTCTTTTTCCAAAATTATTTGGAAAAATTCACCTCTCTGTTGGCAAAGGTAAGCTATTTTTCTAAATAAAAAAAGAGATTAAAAGAATCTCGCCTTTATATTTAAGTGATTGTGAAGAGGTTTTATCAATACGTCAATTGACACGTATATAAACTGGGAAGACTAGAGATATTTGAGGCTGGTATGGAAAGCAGCACTAAAAGAGTAAATACTTCTCAAGAATTTATCAATATACTCTATATCATATCTTTAAAATTAGTTACTCAAGCAAAGGGAATGGACATGGTATAGATTTGTCCACTGTTCGAGAGGTTTTAGAAAGGTATCCTAATTGTTCTTTATCAACACGATTTAATGACTATCATTCTAAATAGACGCTAAAAATAAAACATGTAACTGACTCGATATTTGTTTTCAAAGGACATATATTTTTAGAATGATAGAAAATTTCCGATAAACGAATATAATAAATTGCTAGTATTGACAATTTTTTGACTGTTTATGACTTACACAGTTTGATAAGGATAGTCGTGCTATACTCTTTTGCATAGGAAAGAGTTATGAAAAAGACAAGGAGATATTATTATGAAAAATAGTTTTTACCATGTTGCTCAACGTTTCTCAATTCGTAAGTACTCTTTTGGTGCTGCTTCTGTTCTTTTAGGAGTTTTCCTACTTTCTGGTGTACAGACTGCTCATGCTGATGAGCAAGTAGCTGTTTCTGATTCAACTACAAGTATTACTAGTGATAATGGAGTTGTATCAGATAAAGTAACTTCTTCAAACTCTGAGATTGTTCTTTCTGAAGCTAATGTTTCAATTCCAAAGGAAAGTTTAGCACCTGCTGAAGCTCCTTCAGCTGCTGTGACTCCAGAAAAGACAAGTGAAAGTTCTCAGCGTGTTGAAACAGTTACTACGAATGAAACTCACAAAGTTGAAAATACTACTGAAGCGATATCAACAGTAGAAGAAAAGGTTAACGTAGCGACAAATACTGATAAGGCATCTGATAGAAAAATTACTACTCCAAACATTTCTAATGAGGTAAATAAAAAAGTTGAGTCTGAGGTGCGTGAAGATAAGAAGACTGAAAAAGTTACTGTAACAGAGAAAATTTCTGAGCCAAAAGTTCCTGAAATTATAACAGATAATAAACCATCAACACCAAGTACTGGTTATTCGCGATTATTCAGTGTTGGAAATATTAGACGACCAATGTCAAGAAGTACTGTTATTGGAGACAACTACCCATGGCCGAATGCTGCAATACCTTATGCTGAAGTTGATCCTTGGGGATTATATAAACGTGAATGTGTCTCTTTTGTAGCTTACAGATTGAGTACAGTGAATGGATTTACAATTCCTTATGCATATGGTAATGCAAATCAATGGGGATATCGTGCTCAAAATGAAGGCTATCGTGTTGACATGAATCCGGCAGCTGGCTCAGTTGCGTGGTTTACTGGTAATAAGGGATTTCATGTTGCATGGGTTGTAGGTGTAAATGGGGAAAATGTTGAGATTGAAGAATATAATTATGGATATACAAATCGATATAACCATAGGTTTATTCCTAGAAACTCTGCAAGTGGTTACATCCATTTTAAAGACTTAAAAGGTGGAAATACAAGTATTCCCGATGCTCCTACACCAACAAATAATACGGGTGGTAGCTTAGCATCGTCTGGAGCCTATCAATTTACTGAGCGAGTAAGTATTAAGGCGGAACCTAAAATGTCTGCTCCAGAACTAGCCTATTATGAAGCAGGGAATACTGTCAATTATGATAAAACACTCCAAGCAGATGGTTATGTCTGGATTTCTTATCTATCATATGCAGGAAACCGTCGCTATATTCCAGTACAAAAGCTTTCAACTGAGGTAAAACCAGAGGTTAAAGGAACCATTAACGTTACAAATAAGAATGACCAATCAGGTACTTTTGATGTTGTTATCTCGAATGTTTCAAGTAATGTTGGACTAAAAGAAGTTCAAGTTCCAATTTGGTCAGCAAAAAATGGACAAGATGACTTGAAATGGTATAAAGCTGTTAAACAATCTGATGGTACCTATAAGACTTCTGTAAAAATTAGTGATCATAAGAATGACAGAGGAGAATATCTTATCCATCTTTATTATGTTATTGATAGTGGTAAACAAATTGGTGTAGGTGGAACAACGACAACTGTAGAAAGTGCTTCAACTACATCTAATCCTTCTAAACCATCAATTCCTAATAGTGGTGTTTATACTTTTAAAGGCCATGCAAGTATCAAAGCAGAACCAAAGATTTCTGCACCTGAGTTGGCATATTATGATGCTGGAAATACAGTAAATTATGATAGCCTTATTCAGGCAGATGGTCATTATTGGATTTCTTATTTATCATATTCAGGTGCACGTCGTTATATTGAGATCAGTTAAGTTTTAAAGGCTATCCAATTTTAGAAGATGTCATAAAAATATTTCTATATTTTTGTGTAATAGTATTGAAATATAGAAATAAAAATGTTATATTTATGACAAAAAATAATCAATAAAGGAACATCACTCATGAAAAATACAAGCAAACTTATTGGTTTAGTATTAGCTCTTATCGTAGTTATTCTCGCTATCTTTTTGGTGACTAAATTTAACAGCCATGAATCAGCTCGTGTTGGCACAAGTAGCAGTTCAGTCAAAACAGTTAAGAAGTCATATTCAAGCTCAAGTAAAGCTGTTAAGAAGGATAAGAAATCAGCTCAATCATCATCTTCAGCAGTCACAAATGAAGAAAATGACAATCAGGCCTCAGTAGTGACACCTAAAGCTTCTTCTCAAGAACAAGCTCAAGCAGGCACTACAGATGGTGGTCAAGTGGCTGAAGCTACAGTTGGAACAGATAAGGATAAATCTGAGAAGGGTACAAATAATAGTCAATCATCACTTAACTTTGGTGCCCTTGATAATGGTGATATTAGCTCTATTGTGGGAACTTGGACTAATGCGAATGGTGAATCAGTTACAATTAACGCTGATGGTACAATTATTAAAAACTCAACAGGTTATACTGCTCAATTGAAGCCTCAAGGAGTTTCAGATAATACATTCAATGCATCGGTGGTATCTCAAGATGATAGTGTAGCCTTATCCGTTGTGGCAGGAGGAGTAGGAAGCTCAGATTATCTTGTTATTGGGGCAAATGGACCATATTACCGTAACTAGTATGAAAAAGATTGCTATTTATTTAGTAATCTTTTTACTTTTCCTTTTGCTTTTTTGGAAAATAACGAAAATGTAAGTATAAGTCGGTCATTTTCCGATTATGACAAAAAATGGACAGTTTATGATTTAGGTGTGAACAAGTCAAATAAATTTGGTATACTAATGG